>NZ_JCAXEJ010000010.1:0-138321 GCF_059759005.1 Paenarthrobacter sp. GQ52 | reverse complement strand
GGTCTCCACCGGCGGGTTGCTCGAGGTGAGCGGCACCCCGGTGAGGTCCGAGTTCGTCCCGGAGCCCGACGTCGTGGTTGAACCAGACGCGGCCCCGACCGCGACAAAGCTGGACATGGTCCAACCGTTCGCGGAAGCCTCGGCGGATATCTATTCACGCTCGTTCGCGTGGAAGAAGACGTTCAAGTCCGAGTCGAAGTGGCCCAACCTGACGGGCACCGGATCCATGACAGTTGAGTCGGCCATCAAGGCATCGGCGAAAGCCAAGATGACACTCGAGACAGGGTTTTTGAGTCTGAGAGAAGCCTCTGTGGT
Organism: Paenarthrobacter sp. GQ52; assembly: GCF_059759005.1. NCBI lineage: Bacteria > Bacillati > Actinomycetota > Actinomycetes > Micrococcales > Micrococcaceae > Paenarthrobacter > Paenarthrobacter sp. GQ52. Next base: position 138,006 of record NZ_JCAXEJ010000010.1, on the reverse strand, counting down.
GGTGACACCGTCCACGAGCGCCTCCCACTCGATCAAGGTTGGAGGCACGCTGAAGGGGAAAATCAGTGCCCCGCTCGGAGAACTGAACTCGGTCTTCACGTTCATGGCAGGGCCTGTACCGGTGGTAGTGACCACGGAACTGGGAGTTGCCGCCAACCTCACTGTTGAAGGGACAGCTCAGATCGCCTTCACTTCTTCCCAAATTGTTTCCAGTGATCACGGGTTCAAGTACCGCGATGGTTCCTTCAATCTGGTCAACACCAAACCAAACTCACACGGAGTAGAAAACGCCGTCAAAGCCTCAGCCTCACTGACCGCGAAGGCCTCGTTGGATTTTGACGCCAAGGTCAAGCTCTACGGCGTAGTCGGCATCACTTTTGGTGCCGGACCTTTCGTTTCCGCCGCCATCGAAGTGACAAACTCTGGAGAAGGTTTCCAGTGGTCCTGTCCGATAGAGCTGGGCTTCGCTGCAAGGCTCGGCATTGCGGCGGGTATCAGTATCATGGGCATCAATTTGGGTGAATGGACCGACACCACCACGACGGGCTGGACACTCCACGTCACCAACCCCTGTGAGGGCAAACCGGTGATGGCCCCCGAACCCGACCCGGAGCCCACGCCCACCCCGGCGCCAACTCCCACACCGACACCGGGAGACGGCGGAGGTCCAATTGATCTCGTGAATCTCACCCCAGGGAATGTCGAGGGTATCGACATGCCAGCCGCGCCGGCAGTCTCATCCGACGGCCGCTTCGTGGTCTTTGTGTCTGCTTCGCCCGATTTGGCTCTGAATGGGGACGGCAACAATGCGGAGGATGTCTTCGTTCGGGATATGCAAAAGGGACACACCCTGCTTGTCTCGGCCACACCCGCAGGTAGCACAGGCAACGCTAGGTCACATGAGCCTTCCATCTCCGCAGATGGCCGCTACATAGCATTCACTTCCAGATCCTCGGACCTCGTTACGGCGGATCCCAGCAAATTGAGCGACGTTTTCGTTCGTGACATGGTCACGGGAGTCACTTCATTGGTGTCGGCCACATCCGCCGGGGTTTCAGGCAACGGACAGTCCATGGGTCCTTCGATTTCGGCCAGCGGCCGTCTCGTGGCTTTCACCTCGACGGCTGCTGACTTGGTAGCTGGCGATGCCAACGGTTCTAGCGATGTATTTGTACGCGATGTTGCCACGCATACTGCCCGTCTTGTTTCGTTGAACTCCGCAGGCGTTCCCAGCAATGGCTGGTCCAGCGATGCTTCCATTTCGGCCGATGGGAAATTCGTGGCGTTCTCCTCGTCTAGCGCTGATTTCGTGGTCGGAGATTCTCCTGCGGCCTACAGCGACGTGTTCTTACGGGACCTCGAACAGGGCGTCACGCGGCTTGTTTCCGCCACGCCCGCGGACACTGTTGGCAACGATTCGTCCTACCTCCCGTCAATCTCAGGAGATGGTCGATATGTAGCGTTCAGCTCTTTTGCTTCTGACCTAGATGTTAGTGAAGCCGAGGAGTTGACAGGTACTAATGATGTGTTCGTCCGTGACATGGAGACTGGAACTACCCGATTGGTTTCGGTCACTCCAGGAACAGCTCAGCCCAACGATTGGTCACACAGCCCTTCTATTTCGGCTGATGGCCGCGACATTTCCTTCATCTCAACGGGTATGAACATGGTGACAGGTGCGACGATGACAGCCGAAGACGTCTATGTCCGTGACATGAGCACTGGCATTACCCGCTTGGTGACGGTTACGTCGTTCGGTGAGGCCGTGGATGAATGGCACATCCAGCAGTCCATCTCAGGAGACGGTCGATATGTTGTCTTTTCGACTTTTGGAAACGACTTACTCCCGGAGGGACAGCCCGCGGGCCTTGGTATTTTCAGAGCAAAGATCGAGTCCTAGTCGCACCAAAAGAGTGGCTTTCCGCCAACGGCAAGGGCGGATGCCCTTGCCGGATAGCGTGCGTCAATGCGAGACCCGGTACGCTGAAAGCTCCCTTTTGCGTCCAACCACCGGAGTGCCGTGCGAGTCGTAGTTCTTGGAGATATTGGTCAGCCCGTTTATCACGTGGGCGACGAAGCTATGACCCATGCCGTGGTGGACGAACTGCGCGCCAGGGGAGTTTCCGACATTGTCCTGCTGTCCCGGGATCCGGAGCAGAGCACCCGAATTTTCGGGACTTCCTCGGTGAAGACACTTGAATTCCCGTGGCCTCCGCACAGGCGCGAGACGTACCTCCGGGAAATCCGTGCCATCCTCGCGGGCGACATGACTGCCCTCCCCGTTGAGGATCAGGTCCATGCGCTCATCGAGACCATGAAGACTTGCGACGGCGTGGTGATCGCCGGCGGGGGGAACATGACTTCGCCCTACGGCTGGCTGCTCTACGAGCGGGCGGCTGTTGGGGCCATTGCCAAGGCCTTGGGTAAGCCGCTCGTCATTTCCGGACAGACTGTTGGACCCGTCCTCACGGGACCCGACTATGACACAGTGGTCGAGCTTTTCCGATCAGCGACGCTCACCAGCGTCCGCGAGCAGACCTCCTGGGATCTAATGCGGAACGCTGACGTGCCCGCAGGCTTGACGCTCGACGACGCGAGCTTCCTTGAGGTCGACCACGCCCCTGCAACGGGCATCGAACCGGACCAAACCACCTACAAGCCCCAACCTGGCCGACCATTCCTGGTAGCCACGTTCGCGCCCGGTACCGGCGCCATGGATAAGGACGCTTTCAACCAGCGCATCGCTGAGGTGCTGGACAGAATCGCCGACGCCGGGAACCTGGACATCGTGATGATCCCCCACATGTCCCACCCGGGCCAGGCGGACATCGACATCGAAACCCACCAGGACATCCGGCGGAGGATGCACACGGAGAACGTGGTGGTCTGCGGCCAGCTGTCCGCGGAGGAATCCGCGTCGCTGACAATGCAGGCTGACTTTGTGGTGGCGAGCCGGTACCACCCGATTGTCTTCGCACTGTCAGCGTGCGTTCCTTGCCTGGGCATCGCCGTGGATTACTACGGCGAGGTACGTATCGGTGGCGCACTGGCCAACTGGGGCCTGGGCCACACCATGCGTTCCCTGCGGCACCTGGCCACTCCGGAATTCGATACGTACATAGATCAGTTGTGGGCCGGCCGCGACGACATCAGCGCCTACCTGAAGCAACTCAGCCCGACGCAAGGCGAGTTCCAGCGCGCCTGGTGGGACGCCGTCGTCGAGACTTTGAAGGGGGCCAAGCCAGAGGCGCCGGTCCTTGAAAGTCCCGAACCGGCATTCCCTGAACTCGCATCCGGTGAGCATCCGTCCGTGGCCAAGCTGACGGCCAACAATGAACTGCACATCGGCCACCAGTCGGTGGAGCTCTTTGGACTGACCCACGTCCTGGAAGACACCCGGGGGAGCCTCGAAGCTGTGGAAGCGGAGCGGGACCGGCTGCGGGGTGAACTGAACGGACTTACTGAAGCGCTCACAGCAAGGGAGTCCGAGCGCGAGCAACTCCAACACGAGCTTCAGTCGCTGAAGTCCTCTTTGTTGGTACGTGCTGGCCGAAAGCTCAGGCTGCTCCGGCGCTAAGGAACATCCGCCAGCCTTCCAGCGTTCGTACGGGTTCCGTGGGTAGAGTAGAGGCCTGAACATCGCCGGATTGCAGTGGATACGGAGCACGAATTGTCAGCTTGGCTAGAACTCGGACCGGACAACTACGTCTTGGAAACCGAGGGATCGTTACTCAACACCGGACTTGTGGTGGGCTCTGAGCTCGCCATGGTCATCGACACCGGCTGCGGTCCGCGCCAGGGCCGCGAGATCCTCGCTGCAGTCCGCGAAAAGACCCAGCTTCCGCTGGTTGTGGTGAATACCCACGCGCACTACGACCACTTCTTCGGCAACGCAGTATTTGCCGACGACGGCGTCACGGAGTTTTGGGCGCACGCCAACTGTGCGGCGACCATAGAACGCGACGCCGACAACCAGCGACGCTTCGTGGCTACCAACGAACCTGAGATGGCAGCGGGGGAGGGCGACGCCGTCGACATCGTTGTCCCCAATGCACTGGTCCACGACCAGCCTGTCCTCGTTGACCTTGGCGGCATCACCGCGACCCTCTTCTACCTGGGCCGAGCACACACCGACGGCGACCTTCTTGTTGGCACCAGCTCCACGCTGTACGTGGGGGACTTGGTTGAACAGGGCGCGCATCCGTCGTTCGAGGACTCCTATCCGGAAGAGTGGGCGGACGCGCTGCGGCACATCTCGGCCTTGCGCCACCGGTACGAGTTCCTGGTCCCGGGACACGGCAAGCCCGTCAGTGATGAGTTCGTGAAAACCATGGCGGACACCATGAGCACCGCTGTCCGGCAGGCAACACAGTCCATTCGCGACATGCCTTCCGACGCTACCAAGGCCATTCCTGTGCTGCCTTACGGTCCGGAACAATCCCGTTGGTTTATCAAACGGCTTCAGGAAACCAATGCCCAAGGACGTTCGTCATTAGGCACTCCGGACTTTGGACCCGGCATAACCGGTTCCTACCCTTCTTAAACAAGGTTCCTTACAAATTTGTCATCTTGTTTACTCTCAGCCATGGACTAATGGCTTAGTCCCGTCCTAGGATGAAGGCGACCATTGGTTCGCGACTACCTGGGGGTGTCGAGATGAAGGGTTCACGCGTTTTCCCGCGTGCTACCAGCATTCTCCGCTCTGTCATGGTCGCGGGCGCCGGTACCGCAATCTGGATGGCCCTCTCCGCTTCGGCCGCGAGTGCAGACACTGGAACTTCCGATAAAACCCTTCTAGGCAGTGTCGCGTCCTCCAGTTCCGTCAGTGTTCCGGTGCCGAACGTGCCCCTGCCGAACCTGGTCAAAGGAATAGTTCCGACCCAACAGATCAACGTTCATGTGCCAGCGGTGACGCCCATCGTGGAACACGTTGGTGGCACTGTTGATCATGTGGTTGCCGAGCTTCCGGTAGTCAACCAAGTGGTTCCTCCGAATACCGCCGGAACCGTGGTGAACACTGTTGTGGTTCCGGCCACTGACACCGTGGATCACACGGTCAACGTTGTTGTTCCGCCGGTAAATCAAGTTCTGGAACCCGCTCGTTTGGAACCCGTTACAGACGCGGTTAACCCGATCGTGGAACCGATTGTCGGCGTGGTGGATACCGTCTTGGCACCCGTCGAAGCCATCGTCCCGCCGGTAACACTCCCGCCGGTTACTGTCCCGCCCCTGGTCGTGCCGCCTGTTACGGCACCGCCGGTTGTTGACCCCGGGACCTTGCCGGTGACCGGGATGCCGAGTGCGCCAGGCAGCGCCGTTTCTGATGTCCCCGCTACGGCGGACGCTGGCGCTTTGGCGACTACCGGCGTCGTAAGTTCAACGGACGCAACGCTTCCTGAGCCCAGCAAACTGGACGTCCACGCGAACCCTTCAGGGGTGGTCGCTGAAGCTCCAGCGATGCTGACACCCACCCGCAATTTTGGTCCTACAGGGATTACCGCGGTGCTCGGCGGCGCCTCCTCAGCCGCCGATCCCGCGTCGCCATCAAAGTTGCCCACGGACCCTGCGACCGCACCCGCCGGCCTCACGGGAGCCGGTTCCGGCAACTCCCAAAACGGTCCGCCCAGCCAGGCCGCCGCCTTCCTTCACGACGCACTGATCATTCCCGTAGACGCTCTTCCCGGCCTGGAATCGGCCGATGCTGAACAACATCCAAAGCCGGTCTGCTTCGACCCCGGCTCCTCTCCTGACTAGTTCCCCAGCCGGCCGCGCAGCACTTCGCGGCAGACGGTCATTCGGGCGATCCGTCACTCGGACGTCCTTGGGAACAAGGCCTTCAGGAGAGAATCAAAATGAACACGACCATACGCAAGTGCCTCATTGGCACATGCTTTGCCGGGGGCATGATCGTCCTCAGCGCTACTGCGGCAAACGCCGCGGACACCACCAGCGGCAAGGACGGACTCCTTTCCGGAACGCAGGTGGTAGCGCCAGTAACAGCGCCGGTCAGCCTCGGCGGAACATCACTTGGACTGTTGGGGGATTCAGCAGCTACGACGTCCGCGTCGGCACCTGCTGCAGGTTCAGGGTCCGCTACAGCGCCGGCCGCCAGCACCAACGGCGCGAACAGCATCGGCTCCGGAACGCAAGTAGTTGCTCCGGTAACGGTGCCCATAAACCTGGGCTCGTCGTCAGTGGGTCTGCTGGGGGGCTCCACTGAGGCGAGCTCAGCCACACCTGCCGCTCCTGCTTCAGCGGCAAGTTCGACGCCGGCAGCCAGCACCAGCGGCTCCGACGGTATCGCTTCGGGAACCCAGGTTGTGGCACCTGTGACGATCCCCATCACGGTGGGGTCGACGTCGGCCGGTGTACTTGGCGACTCAGCTGCCACATCGGCAGCACCAGCACCAGCTCCTGCTCCGGCACAAGCGCCGGCACAGGCAACCACGTCGGGGGGAGAGGGTATCGCGTCCGGCGCTCAGGTGGTGGCTCCGATTTCGGTCCCTGTTAACATCGGAGCCACTGCCGTGGGTGTTGGCGGAGACTCGGCTGCCACATCCGGAACATCGGCCGGAACATCGGGTTCTTCGGGCTCGTCCGGGACTTCGGCTCCGGCTACGTCGGGTGCTTCCACTTCCGGTTCGGATGGTGTTGGTTCGGGGACCCAGGTGGTTGCTCCGATTACTGCCCCGGTGAATCTTGGTTCGACCTCGGCTGGTGTTTTGGGTGACTCGTCCGCCACGAACACCGGCACCACGGCTGGGACTGCTCCGACGGATACCACCTCCGGGAGCACCACGTCGGGTTCGGATGGCATTGGTTCGGGGACCCAGGTGGTTGCTCCGATTACTGCCCCGGTGAATCCTGGTTCGACCTCGGCTGGTGTTTTGGGTGACTCGTCCGCCACGAACACCGGCACCACCGGCGGAACTGCTCCGACGGGTACTTCGGGTGCTTCCACTTCCGGTTCGGATGGTGTTGCTTCGGGGACTCAGGTAGTCGCCCCGATTACTGCTCCGGTGAACCTTGGTTCGACCTCGGCCGGTCTGTTGGGTGACTCCTCCGCGACGAACATCGGCACTGATACTTCCGGGACTTCGGTTCCGGCTACGTCGGGCGCTTCCACTTCCGGTTCAGATGGCATTGGTTCGGGGACTCAGGTAGTCGCTCCGATTACGGCTCCTGTGAACCTTGGTTCGACCTCGGCTGGTTTGTTGGGTGACTCTTCGGCCACGAACACCGGCACCACCGGCGGAACTGCTCCGACGGGTACGACGCCTGGCAGCACCACTTCCGGCAACGGAGGACTTCTCTCAGGCACTCAGCTGGTCATCCCGATCACTGCTCCTGTCACCGTTGGTTCCACCTCGGTGGGAATCGGCGGCGGCTCGACCGGTACCGTGAACCCGCCAGTTGTGAACCCTCCCGTCGTGAACCCGCCGGTTGTGAACCCGCCGGTTGTGAACCCGCCGGTTGTGAACCCTCCCGTCGTGAACCCGCCTGCCGTCAACCCGCCTGCTGCCGGTGGCAGCCCTAGCGCCGGTGGAGAAACCGGCAGCAACACCCCGGCTGCAGGCTCAACCGGCACGACTGTCGGAGTACAAGCCAGCACACCTGTCGGCACCCGTGCCGGCACCGTAGTAACCGCTGGTAACACCCAGGGTGCAGTGACCGCGGCAGTCTCAACCGCCGTCGGAAGCGCCAACACCTTGGCCAAGACGGGACTGAACGGAACTTGGGTTCTCTGGGCAAGTGCCATGCTCCTGATGGGCTTGGTGCTCGCAGCAGCAGGTCGCCGGAAGGCAGTGGCTAACCTCCGTTAAGCAAGGGAAGCAATCTCATTTCGCATGTAGTTGTTGCGGCTCCGGACTCCCGGAGCCGCAACAACTGCGACCAAGCAGCGGACTTGTGCGCACCCGTACCCGCCGATCGCCCCCGTTACCTCTGGTGCGATTGGCGTGAAGTGGTGCGGGGCTGACCACGAAGGGGAGCGCCGGGCGGCAACGGGTGCGCAGCGCGGAAAACGGTGCGTGCCAGCCAGCCGGGCTCGATCGCACCCGTACCCGCCGATCGACCCTGCTACCTCTGGTGCGATTGGCGTGAAGTGGTGCGGGGCTGACCACGAAGGGGAGCGCCGGGCGGCAACGGGTGCGCAGCGCGGAAAACGGTGCGTGCCAGCCAGCCGGGCTCGATCGCACCCGTACCCGCCGATCGACCCTCTTACCTCTGGTGCGATTGGCGTGAAGTGGTGCGGGGCTGACCACGAAGGGGAGCGCCGGGCGGCAACGGATGCGCAGCAGCCCCGAGCGGGAGTGCGAAACGTAATGTGGCCCCTCGGCCCGCCAAGGACGGTCATAGGATGAAAGGGATGACCACCACCCAAGCAGACAAAAACTTCAGCCTCCGCAGCGTCGCGCTACCGGCATTCGGGCCAGCAGTGCTTTTCTGTCTCGGTGAGGGGGCTGTCCTGCCGGTCATCGCGCTCTCCGCCCGCGACCTCGGCGCATCGGTGGCGGTATCGGCGTTGATCGTGACGCTGATCGGTCTGGGTTCTTGGTTCTTCAATATCCCGGCGTCGATCCTCACTGAGAAGTTCGGCGAACGGTGGTCGATCGTCGGAGCCGGTGCTGTAGGCGCGATCGCCCTCGGCGCGGCAGCCTTCGCACCGCAAATGGAACACGGACTTTGGCTGTTGGCCGCCTCCATGACCCTGGTGGGTATGTCCGCCAGCGTCTTCAACCTCGCTCGGCAAAAATTTCTTACCGAGGCCGTCCCTGTCATGTTCCGCGCTCGAGCCCTCTCGACCCTGGGCGGCGTCACCAGGATCGGCCTCTTCATCGGGCCATTCGTGGGCGCCGGCGTGATGCAGTTCGCCGGAATCAGCGGCGCGTACTGGGTGGGCTTCGGTGGCATGATGGCTGCCGCTGCCTTGTCGCTCACCATCCCGGATCTGGTCGCCCCAAAAGCGGCCGACGGCGGTCCGCCACCTCCCGCGTCCACCTTGCGGAGCGTCGCGGTTTCCCATGCCGGAGTGTTCCTGACGGTCGGCTTCGGCATCCTCCTGCTGAGTGCGTTGCGTGCTTCGCGACAGGTGGTGATCCCGCTGTGGGCGGACCATCTGGGACTTGATGCCACCCACGCTTCGTTGATCTTCGGCTTGTCCGGGGCAATCGACATGCTGGTGTTCTACCCTGCCGGGAAGCTCATGGATAAGAAGGGGCGGCAATGGGTGGCCATCCCGTCCACTGTGATCATGGGGACTGCCTTAATCCTGGTGCCGTTGTCGGCCGGGTTCGTCCCTCTTCTCCTGGTTGCCTTGCTGATCGGTTTCGGCAATGGGATCAGCTCAGGGCTCATCATGACGCTGGGAGCTGACTTCTCGCCGGATAACGGGCGGAGTCACTTCCTGGGCATTTGGCGATTCATGGCCGACTCCGGTGCGACGGGTGGACCCGTGCTGTTGTCCGCGCTGACGGCTGCAATCTCGTTGTCGGCGGGTATCTGGGCCACAGGTGTACTGGGCTTCGCAGCGGCAGTGGTGTTCGCCGTCGCAATTCCACGCCTGAAGCACCGGCGTAACTATTAGCTTTTTTGGGGTGGACTAGCCCCAAGCGCCGGAAGACTCCCAGGGAATTCGCAGGAAAGTCCAAAGTGTGGCTAAACTCATGCTGGCCGCAGTCTCGCGGCCATTTTCCGCGCTCTTGGGGGCGTTTGAGCAGAGGGCGCTGTCTTATGCAGATCCGACGGAGAGCCCGCATGCGCTCTCAAGTAATTTTTGCCGGCATTATCGCAATGGTGGGAGCCGCCCTGCCGGCGCTCCCGGCCGTCGCGGATGAGGTACCGGCTCCATTGCCGAGTGCCGCGGCGGAACCCACGCCGACGGGGACCGGTGTTGTTCCCACAGACCAGTTCATTGTTAAGTTCAAGGATCGGGACGGAATCCAGTCGGCGGACCGCCAAGCGTCCTTCGGGCGTGCAGCCAGGGCAGCGGGCGTTCCTGTTCAAGCCGTCCGAACCACCGCCACAGGTGAAGACGTGATCAAGACAGAGCGAAGGCTTGGCACAGAGGAAGCCAACCAGCTTGTTGCCGCCATGTCGACGGATCCGAACGTGGAATACGCGGAGCCGGACGTCATCATGCGCACGCAAGAGACTTGGTTCAATGACACTTACTTCACTTACCAGTGGGGTCTGGCCCACAACCAAGGTGGCATACTCATGCCCATCGCCTGGGACATCAACCAGGGGCAGGGAAGTGTCGTGGCGGTCATCGACAGCGGAATTCTGAGCCACAGCGATCTGAACGCCAACGTCCTGCCCGGATACGACATGATCAGTGACAGCGGGGTAGCACGAGACGGCAATGGTCGTGACTCAAATCCCCGCGACGAGGGTGATGCTACATCCGCCGGCCAGTGTGCTGCGGGTGAGCCCGCCTCTTCTTCTTCCTGGCACGGTACTCATGTGGCGGGAATTATTGCGGCCGTTGCTGGAAACGGAAAAGGGGTGGCGGGTGTAGCCCCTAAAGCCAAGGTTGTACCTGTTCGCGCCATTGGCACCTGTGGAGGATATGCGTCAGACATTGCAGATAGCGTGATTTGGGCCGTTGGCGGAACAGTGCCTGGGGTCCCGGCCAATGCCAACCCTGCCCGGACAGTCAACATCAGTATCGGTACGGTAGCCACATGCCCGGCAGTCTTTCAGGATGCCCTCCAGGTTGCCCGTGACAAGGGAGCCGTTGTTGTGGTGGCCGCAGGCAACGAGGGAATCGATGCCTCGCAAGCCAGCCCAGCAAATTGCCAGGACGTCATTGCCGTTGGTGCGAGCACCCGGACTAACACCAAGGCGTACTACTCAAACTACGGAGCGGCCATCGATGTCACCGCGCCCGGCGGGGACATGCGCTATGACGTGCTCGACGGAATCGTATCAACCCTCAACAACGGCACGGATCGTGCCACAACTGAGGACTATTACATCAAGTCGGGAACGTCCATGGCGGCCCCGCACGTAGCCGGTGTTGCCGCCATGATGCTATCGGAACTGCCTGCTCTGACACCCGCGGCGGTGGAACAAAAACTGAAGGCAACAGCATCGGCACCCAGTTGCAATGTCTGCGGCGCGGGGCTTATCAATGCGACGGGTGCACTCCGTAACGTTGAAGAGGAAGCTTTAGTCATCACCGCTGGTAAACCCAGCATTAAGGGTGAGCCCGTTGTGGGCCGGACTGTCACCGTGGACTACGGGAACTGGACGTACAACTCCCTGGCTCAATGGTCCCGCCAATGGAAACGTAACGGCATTGATATTCCGTCTGCTACGGACTATTCATATACGTTGGCGCCGGAGGATCTGGGCACGGCAATCACTGTGACTGTGACCGCAAAGATGAATTTCACACCGACGGCCTCTGCCACGTCCGTCCCAACGGCCGCGGTCAAGCCCGGGTTGCTGTCGGCTGTTGAGCCCACTCTCAGCGGGTCAGCTTATGTCGGGAACGCTTTGACGGTTGACCCTGGTACGTGGGGGCCGGAACCGGTGGAACTCTCGTATCAGTGGTATCGGGCAGGAACTTTGATTGCCGACGCCACTGAGCCCATATACACCCCTTCCGACCCAGATGCAGGAAAGACGCTAACCGCGACGGTCACTGGTACGAAGCTGGCTTACGGTACGGTCTCCAAGAGCACAAAGCCGACTGCCGTTGTAGTTACCGCCGATAAAGCAGTCTCTCCAGCACCGGTTGTTTTCGCCGAGGCTCCGTACATGGTTGATGACAAGTACACCGTTCCGGCCACAGATGGCGTGGACTATCAGATTAACGGCGTGACCGTTCCTGCGGGCACATACCCGGCACGGGGACAGGTGAAGGTGACAGCAATGCTGCACGCCGGGTACGCCCTGGCACGAGATGCAGCTGCCCAGTGGATCACATTCTTCAGTACCAAAGGCCCGGAATTCGTGGCTCCAGCCGTTTCACCTTTCAAGGATGTCCTGACGACACAGCAGTTCTACAAGGAAATGTCGTGGATGGCTGACCGCAAAATATCCACGGGGTGGGTTGAGGCAGACAAGTCGGTCACGTACCGGCCTCTGGCACAGATTAATCGTGACGCCATGGCAGCATTCCTCTACCGCATGGCTGGTTCGCCGGAGTACACACCGCCTGCCCAGTCGCCATTCAAAGACGTGCGGACCACCCAGCAGTTCTACAAGGAAATGGCATGGTTGGCTGAGACCGGCATTTCGTCCGGGTGGACGGAGAACGGTGCGCGTTTGTACAAGCCGTTGACCCCTATCAACCGTGACGCCATGGCAGCATTCCTCTACCGCCTGGCAAACAAGCCTGACTACGTGGCCCCGCCGTGGCTGCCCTTCAACGACGTAAGCGCGAGTCAGCAGTTCTACAAGGAGATGGCTTGGATGTACGAATCGGGTATCTCTTCCGGCTGGAGGGACGCGTATGTCAGCCTTTACAAGCCGCTGTCGCCCGTCAACCGCGATGCCATGGCTGCTTTCCTGTACCGGATGCCATAGCGCACGATCGCGAAGAACAAGCGAAAATCAACCGGGGCGGGTTGCAGAACTTCTGCAGCTCGCCCCTGCCCTTTTTGAAGCGACCTCCCAGACTCACAGGGAATTCGCAGGAAAGTCCAAACTGTGGCTAAACTCATGCTGGCCGCACTCTCGCGGCCATTTTTTCGCGCTCTTGGGGGCGTCATAGTAGAGGGCGCTGTTTTATGCAGATCCGACGGAGAGCCAGTGTGCGCTCTCAAGTAATTGTTGCGGGCGTTATCGCCCTGGTTGGTGCCGCCCTTCCGGCACTCCCGGCCGTAGCGGATGAAACACCGGCGCCTATGCCGAGTGCCGCACCTAAAACGATGTCCACCAGCTCCGAGGAAATTCCCACGGATCAGTTCATCGTGAAGTTCAAAGAACGGGACGGCATTCAATCGGCCGACCGGAAGTCGTCGTTCGGCCGGGCGGCCAGTGCCGTGGGCGTACCTGTTGAATCCGTGCGCACCATGGCCACCGGTGAAGAAGTGGTCAAGACCGATCGGAAACTCGGTGCGGCAGAAGCCAGCGAGCTCGTTTCCACTTTGGCGGCTGACCCGAGCGTTGAGTACGCCGAGCCTGACTCCATCATGAGGCCGTTTGCTACCTCGCCTAATGACACCTATTACAACCTCCAGTGGGCGCACGGCACAGGTAACGGTGGCATGGGCGTACTTGGTGCGTGGGATGTAAGCCAGGGTGAGGGGAGCGTTGTTGCGGTTATCGACAGCGGCATCCTGAACCACAGCGACCTGAACGCGAACGTCCTTCCCGGCTACGACATGATCAGCGAACCGGAAATTGCCCGCGACGGTAACGGCCGTGACTCAAACCCACGTGATGAAGGCGACGGGTCGTACTACGAACAGTGCGGCGTGGGCTGGCCTTCTGAAGCGTCCTCGTGGCACGGAACGCATGTAGCAGGAATTATTGGTGCCGTTGCCGGGAATGGCAAGGGAGTTGCCGGGGTGGCCCCCAAGGCAAAGATTGTCCCGGTTCGAGCACTGGGTATCTGCGGCGGCTACATTTCAGACATCGCCGACGCGATCGTCTGGGCCGCTGGCGGAACTGTTGCCGGAGTCCCTGCAAACGCCAATCCCGCACGCGTTATCAACCTCAGCCTCGGCGGCCGCGGAGTTTGCCCGGCCTCGTACCAGAATGCAACAGATTTTGCCCGCGGCAAGGGTGCTTCCGTAGTAGTCGCTGCAGGCAACGAGAACATTGACGCATCGCAGGTCAGGCCGGCCAACTGCAAAAACGTTCTGGTTGTTGGAGCAACTAAGAAGGACGGCAACAAGGCCTATTACTCCAACTTCGGCGTGAACGTGGATGTTGCTGCGCCGGGTGGCGACATGAGGTTTTCCGGTGCCGACGGCATCGTGTCTACGCTGAACAATGGCCAGGACATTGCCACAACCGAGGACTACTTCCTCAAAGAAGGCACCTCCATGGCTGCCCCGCATGTAGCTGCGGTGGCCGCGATGATGTACTCCAAGCTGCCCGCGCTGACCCCCGCCGACATCGAACAGCGTATGAAGGAGACAGCCCGGCCGGTCTACAACTGTAACTGCGGGGCCGGTTTTGTGGACGCTGGCAAGGCCCTCAAGATGCTCGCTGAAGATGTAGCGCCCATTATTCCAGGAACGCCCACCATCTATGGTCAGACCAAGGTGGGCGCGATGCTGACCGCCAATCCGGGATACTGGAGCCCAGGCCAGGTACTCAAGAGCTACCAATGGCTGCGCAACGGGGAGCCCATTCCCTACCAGAGGCTTGACCAGTACGTGCTTGCCCCCGAAGACGCAAACGCAGTCATCTCGGTGAGGGTAACCGGAGCGAAGACGTATGCCGCGAGCGTGCCGGCAACCTCAGCCCCTACTGCCCCCATCACGCCTGCGGATATCTACTCCGTAGCCCCGAAGATCACTGGCCCAGCCTACGTCGGCAGTGTCTTGAAAGCAGACGTGCAGCCCTGGGGGCCGGCTCCGGTAGCCCTCGCATACGAATGGAAGCGTAACGAGGATCCGATTGCCGGAGCCACAGGTTCCGAGTACAGCATCACGGAGACTGATATCGGTGCGACGATCACTGTGACGGTGACAGGCACCAAACTTGGCCACACCACTGTGTCCTTGACCAGCGAAGCCACTGCTGCAGTCCTGCCGGCTGACAAGGCTGTAACCCCCGGGGCTGCCGAGTTCGTGGACGCTCCGCTTACCGACCAGGACACCTACACCATCCCTGAAACGGAGGGTGTCGAGTATCGAATCGCCGGTGAAGTAGCTATGCCGGGAACCCATCCAGCAACAGGCCGGGTCACGGTCACAGCAGCGGCCAAGGATGGTTTCGTGCTCAAAGCAGGTTCGACTGTGGAGTGGACGGAACGCTTCAGCGCCAAGGGCCCGGACTTTGTGCCTCCCGCTGTATCGCCCTTCAAGGATGTGCTGACAACTCAGCAGTTCTACCGGGAAATGGCATGGATGGCTGACGCTGGAATCTCCAAGGGTTGGGTTGAGGCGGACAACTCTGTCACCTACCGCCCACTGACCGCGATCAACCGCGATGCCATGGCAGCCTTCCTGTACCGCATCGCTGGTTCCCCGGATTACACCGCACCGGCTCAGTCCCCGTTCAAGGACGTATCCACCACCCAGCAGTTCTACAAAGAGATGGCCTGGCTGGCAGAAAAGGGAATCTCCTCCGGTTGGACCGAGGGCGACGGCTCCAAGACCTACAGGCCCCTGACGCCGATCAACCGCGATGCCATGGCGGCATTCCTCTACCGCTTGGCTGAGAAGCCGGACTTCCAGGAACCCGCTACATCACCGTTCCACGATGTGCTCACCACGCAGCAGTTCTACAAGGAAATGGCTTGGATGCTGGAGATGGAAATCTCCACAGGCTGGCTGGAAGCCAATGGCTCACGCAGCTACAAACCGCTTTCACCCATCAACCGCGATGCTATGGCAGCGTTCCTGTACCGCATGCCATAGCTGCTCGTTGAGGTCGCTGCTTAGTGACCCTCTTTGAACCAACGACGGCCGCCGAACAACCTGATCAGGTTGTTCGGCGGCCGTTTGGTTTTCCAAGAAGGTCAGGAAGCCACGGATCCCGTTGAGAGAATCCGCGGAGTCTTCCACGCCCTGTCCGGAACCTTGCCGGACACCAGAGCCACGGCGATCACCAGCAGCACCAGCCCCCACGTAGCATTCACGACGTCAAGCGCCGACCTCATCACCACGAACGGCGGGATGATGGCCAGGACAGTTCCGGCAACGATGCGCCACATGGCGGGCCGGACCGCACCAGGGGCCAGCGCAGTGCTTGCGAGCTCCAGTCGGACCAGAGGGGTGGAAACCAGCAGCACCATCGCCCACGCGGCCACATAAAACAGTGGCCGGCTGAGCCACCACTCGGTGCTGGCGGGCTCGGGGAACGGCAGGCGAAGGACCAGTGCAATCCCAAACATTGCGATGATCAACGGCAGGTGCCACAGGTAAATGGTCATTGCCCGGCTACCCACCACGAACATCACCTTCTGCACCCAGCCGACGCCCACGCATCGCTGCAGCACCGGATACACGGCTTTCACCAAAAGAATGTGGGCCAGTCCCACCAGGATCAGCGGGAACATGGGCGGGTTTTGGCTGGTCAGCATGTCCACGGGGTAGGGACCGGCGTGTGTCAGCGGAACCATCACGGCGTAGCAGCCGCCAGCGGCAAGAACGAGCTTCCACTTGGCGAAGCGGTCAAAGAAGCCGTCGGCGTAGAAAAACCCCAGCTGCTGCAGAAGTCCCCAAACGAACACCATATTCAGCAGGCCGATCGGGTTCGAATCGAAGCCCCACGGGTTGCGCTCCAAGCCCAAGCGAAGAACATCAACGACGACGGCGCCCGCAGCCAGTGCTGCGATGGTTCGGTAGGGCGCTGCCTCGTGAAACCTGGCCATCGTAGGAACCATGGCCTGGCAGATCAGGTACGCGGCCAGGAACCACAGCTGCACGCCGGCGCCCGCAGCGATAACGGCGAGCAGATCAGCGGGGACACCAGCCGCCGTCGCACTCCACAGCGCAATGGCGAGGAAGATGTAAAGGGCGACCGTGGGTCGGACCAGTCGCAGGACCCGGTTCCTGAGGTAGTCGCCGGCGTCACCGCCCTTGCGTTGCAGGCTGCGCCACGACGTGAGCGAAGCAAAGCCGCCCACCACGAAGAAGAGCGGCATGACCTGGCCGAACCATGTCCCTTGGGCAAACCAGCTCAGGGATGTAAGGGGATTGCCCACGCCGATGCCGGACTCGTCCACGCTGATCCCCATCATGAGCAAATGAACGGCAACAACGGCAAACATGCAGGCGACGCGGATGAAGTCGACCACCAAATCGCGGGAGGCCGGGACGGCGAGACTTTGGGCATCACTTCGGTGCGAGGCGGATCTGAGGGTAGATGACATGGGAGCTCCTGGGATTAGCCGCTGTTTGTCCATCGATTGGAATAACTGTAACCCATGGAGAGCGGCCAGTCGACGTAATCCTCAGAAACGTTGGAACTTACGGGTCAGGATCGGCATGGCCGGGCGTAGCCTTGGAGAGGACCGCACTCACGATCCTTCGAGGTTTCACGCGGCGCATTTCATGAATCCACCCCCACCAATGAAGGGCAGTGCTGATTGTTATGCACATCAAAGAATTTTGGGACCAGCTCTCACCGGACACGCAGCAGTGGCTCATCGACAATCCGGGAACCATGATTGTGCCGAGGACCGTCACAGCGATCATTAATGGGGAAACGGGAGAGAACGAAGGTGTCGACGCCCACGGTGGCACGCACCTCACGGATGAGGATCGGCACTTCATTCATGAGCAGGCGCGGTCGCGTGCTGGATCTGCTCCTGCGGAGGAGCCCAAGTTCTTCGACTCGGTAGGGCCGGCGGATTAGGAGCCTGGGGCTGCGCGCCCTTTAGCGCCGTCCGCCCCCGTAACCACTGGTGCGCGGGGCGCGAAAGGGTGCGCCGCCGTCGTGCTTGTGGTGCGCGGGGCGCGAAAGGGTGTGCCGCCGTCGCAATAAAGGCGCTAGCCCTTGCGCGCCGCCAGGCCGAACAGCCACGTGCCGCCGAGCGCAGACAGGTATCCGGCAATCACGATGAAGGCGGTGCCGGCCCAGAAGTAGTCGATGGTGCTGTCTGTGCTGAGGTCGGGCACCTGCAGCAGCGAGTAGACCGCCACGAAGCCGGCGATCACAAGCGCCACAACAGTGAGCCAGACCCACAGTCGCGAGGCGGCCCAGTGCTCGCCGTACCCCTTCCACACATTCCAGCTGTTGCCGGTGCGGAGGATGAGCCAACCCGCGGGGAGCATGACGGCGGCTACCACCAGGAAAGCAGCGACGACGTCGGCGGGGCGATGCCACTGGTTGATGAGTGTGGAGACTCCCGTGGCTACTGCGAACGTGCTGCCGAGGAAGCCTGCCAGTGGACGCCAGCGGGGCGAAACCATGAGGAACACCGCAGCTGCAGCGGAGGCGGCCAACGTGGTGTGCCCGGAGGGGAGTGAGTTCAGTTCAAGTGTCTGGACGCCGCGGTCGGGCCTGTCCGGGATGAGGAGCTTGAGGATCTGCGTGGCGGCGTTGGCGGCGATGCATGCTGCGACTGCGATTCCGGCTGCGGTCCAGCGTCGGCGGGCGACGGTCACGAAGAGGACCATGATCGCGGCGATGGCCAGTGAGAGCATGGGAAGCATGTCCAGGAATTCGGTGGAGGCCCTGCCGGCTGTTCCGCCCAGTACGGTTGCTTCGACCAGTGCGGACTCGTCAATGAACTGGCCTGCGGTGGTGCGCACAAAGAAGTAGTACGTCGCGGCCAAGCCAACGGCGCTGGCGATCGTAGCGAGGCAAAAGAGGAAGCCTTTACCGGCGCCTGCGTCGCGTCCTTGAAGCGGCCGTGTGCTCGACCTTCCGCTGGTGCGGAATTGCTGGGAACTCATTCTGACTAGACTGCCACAGTTCTCTGGACGGCTCGTGTGAGTCACCCCTTGAGCGTGGCGGGTCCTAGTGAGACGTCGGCAACATTCCTGTGACGCTTGACGCGTGTTAGGTCACAGGTTTAAGCTTCCTAACACGTGTTAGGGAAGGAAATCCACATGTCGGGAACCAATAGGGCTTTGCGTGAATTCACACGTAGAAGTGCCCTCACAGCCCTCGGCGCCGGAATTGTTGGAGTCACCGCGGCGTCGTGGCCGCGCCTGACGGGGGCAGACATTCCAGGCCGGGGAGACAACAGCCTCAGCATCGCCATCATGGGCACCGCCGCAGACGCCGCAGCCCGCCAGAAAGTCATTGACGCTTTCGCGAAGGTCCACCCCGAAATCAAGGTCAAGGTCCAGGCGATCCAGGCCGTGGACTGGAAGGACTTCTTCACCAAGATCCTCACCATGGTTGCCGCAGGGACGCCGCCGGACGTGGTGTACGTGGCAACGGAAGGCGCCCAGCTCTTCGCCGAGAAGCTGGCCCACCCGCTGGATGAGTACCTGCGCCGCGACGCCGACCATATGAAGGAATACTTCCAGGACGTCCACCCCAGCTTGGTGGAAGCGTTCATGTACAAAGGCAGCCTGTTCCAGCTCCCCATCGACTGGAACGCAGCCAACATGTACTACAACACCGCATCGCTCCGCTCGGCAGGCCTTGAACGGCCCTCCGACAACTGGACGCACACGGACTTCCGCAGCACACTCGCCGCGATGAAGAAGGCCAATCCAGCTGACTTCACCCCTTACTACTGGACCAACCGTCTCTTTGGCGGAGTGGTGCCGTGGCTGTACGCGAACGACACCAGCTTCCTCAAGGAAACCAAGTCACCGGGCGGCGAGTGGCTGTGGGACGGCTTCTACGCCAACGACCCCACGCGCAGCCTCCGCTCCGGCGGCTACCAGTGGCTCGAGCCCAACGCCGATGATCCCCGCGTCTTCGAATCCTTCGACTACCTCCGCGGACTCGTCAAAGACGGATTGGGTGTCCGGCCGGAGGAAGGCGGCGGCAGCGCCCTGATCGGCCTCTTTGCCTCCAACAGGATAGGTACGACGCCGGCAGGCGGCTACTGGGTGCAAGGCCTCCACGAGGCGGGGATGACAGAGAACGACTTCGACGTCCAGTTCTTCCCGAAATGGCGGACCCAGCGCCACCAGTTCGGCACGGCAGGCTACGCGATCATGAAGACCGCCAAGGATAAGGATGCCGCGTGGGAATGGGTGAAGTTCAGCTCCAGCCGCGAAGCCATGCAGATCGTGTTCCCCACGCCGAACACCACACCCGCCCGGCGCTCCATGGTCAACGAGCAGCTCTACGCCGGAACCGGTCCGCGGAACTGGAAGGTCTTCTACGACACCCTGGACAAGTTCCCCACCACAGGTCCCATCCCAGCGCCACCCCAGCAGGCCGCCGTCGAAACCGCCCTGATGAAAAACGTAAGCCTGGCTGTCAGTGGTGACGAGCGGCAACTCAAGGACGCCCTCAGTTCCATGCAGCGCGACCTTGAACTGGCCCTAAGGAGGCAGCCATGAGCACCGCAACCAGTACACCTACGGGGACGGGGAGCGAGCCGGGCCGCCGCCATGCCGCCCACAAGAACGAACAAGGCTCCAAGCGCGGACGCGTGCAGCAACGCTGGCTACCCTGGGCCTTCCTTGCGCCGACCATCGTGGGCATGGGCATCTTCACCCTGCTGCCGATCGTCGCCTCGATCGCGCTCGCATTCTTCCGCTGGGACATCATCTCAGCACCGACGTTCGTTGGCTTCGACAACTTCGCCGAGGTGGTCCAGGACCCCACCGTCCGGGTGTCGTTCCTCAACACCATAGTGTTCGTGGTGGTGGCTGTTGCCCTCCAACTCGGACTGGCTCTTGGCCTGGCCATCATGGTGCAGGAGAAGCTCCCGGCCTGGCTCAGGGTGTTCTTCCGCTCGGCTTTCTTCTTCCCGTTGACCCTGTCCGCGGCGTCGGTATCGATCTTTATGCGGTACCTCTTCAACGAACAATTCGGCGTCGTGAACTGGCTGCTGTCCATAGTTGGCATCCCAGCGGTTCCGTGGCTGACGACGCCAAGCGGGTCGGCCGCCGTCGTGATTCTTGTGTACGTATGGCAGAACTTCGGGTTCTCGTTCCTGCTGTTCATCGGGGGTCTTGCCTCGATTCCGGTGGAGACATACGAGGCCGCGTCGATCGACGGTGCGACAGGCTGGCGCAAGCACTGGTTCGTCACCCTTCCGCTGCTTAGCCCCACCACCCTGGTGGCCTCGGTCATGGCGATCATCAACGCACTGCAGGTGTTCGACCAGCCCTACGTTCTCACCCGCGGTGGGCCCGGCGACTCGACACGCACGGCCGTGATGGTGATCTTCGAATCCGCATTCCAGCGCCTCGAGTTCGGCCAGGCCTCGGCGATCGGCGTGATCCTGACGCTCATCATCATGGCCATCACTGCCGCGCAGTTCCGGCTCAGCAAACGATTCGTCTTCTACCAGTAAGGCCCGCCATGACTACCATCCAAGAACGTGTCACCACCACGGCGCCTGTAGTAAAGCGGAAGAAGCGCGACTGGTCAGTGGCCGTCCGCGTCATCGTCTTGCTGATCGCGTCCGTCTTTGTCCTGGGCCCCGTGTTGTGGACGCTGTCCACCTCGCTGCGACCGCCGTCGGAATCCTTCCAGCTGCCGCCCGCCTTCCTGCCGCTGAACCCGGACCTGACCTCATACGAGCAAGTGTTCAAGCAGCTCAACATCGTGGCACTGGTAGTGAACAGCGCGCTCGTTACGGGCCTCATTGCCGTAGGGCAGATGATCACCGCAGCGTTGGCGGGCTACGCTTTTGCCCACCTTAACTTCCGGGGTCGCGGCGCACTGTTCTCCATTGTTCTGGCCACCATGATGGTGCCCGCGCAGGTCACGATCGTTCCCGTGTTCATGCTGATCCGCGGTGTCGGGCTTTCGGACACATTGCTCGCACTCATCATTCCGGCCATCCCGACGGCGTTCGGCACCTTCCTGATGCGCCAGTACTTCATGGGGTTGCCGGGTGAGCTCGCAGAAGCGGCTGCCATCGACGGCGCCTCGCCGTGGCGGACGTTCCGTTCCGTGTACGCACCGCTGGCCATGCCGGGACTGGCGATCGTGGGAATCCTGGCGTTCAACTTCCACTGGAACGAGTTCTTCAGGCCACTCATCATGACCATCTCCGAGCAGAACTTCACACTGCCACTGGGCTTGGTCTCCCTCCAAGGCAACCTCGGCACCGGAAGCATCTCCGTGGTCCTGGCCGGCGTTGTCCTCTCCATGATTCCCGCGCTGGTGGTGTTCATGTTCGGTCAGCGCGCGCTGCAGGACGGACTCACCGCAGGCACGGGCAAGTAACTTCCTTGAAAGGGGTTCCGTTGACGGACCTTGCACTCTCTTCCTCCCTGGCTTTGGCAGCGACGCACCCGGACCCGGCGTTCCCGCGCTTCCACCCGCGTCCGGCACAGGGCTGGATCAACGACCCCAACGGCATCAGCTACATCAACGGCCGCTACCACGTGTTCTTCCAGTACAACCCTTTGTCCGCGCGACACTCGCAAATCCAGTGGGGGCATGTGAGCTCTGCTGATTTAGTGCACTGGGAAGAATACCCGGTGGCCCTTTCACCGCAGCCCGGCGGTCCGGACTCCGCCGGGTGCTGGACAGGTGTGGTGACATTGGATGGTCTTGTTCCGACTGCTTGCTATTCGGGTGTCCAGGACCACGGCGGTCATTCGCAGGTGGTGATTGCCCGTGGTTCGGCCGATCTGGTGACCTGGAAGCAGGACGGGCACGTTGCTGCGTCCATGCCTGCTGATCCGCTGGTAACCGCTGTGCGCGATCCCTTCATCTTCCACTTCAACGGGGCCCGCTACGCCATGCAAGGTGCCGGCCTGGCCGATGGTCGCGCGGCTTTGCTGCTGTACACGGTGGAGTCCCTTGACGACTGGAAGTACCAGGGGATTTGGCTGACCACCGCCGATCCCGTTGCTGCTGTTCATACGCCGGCCGAAATCTGGGAATGCCCGCAGCTGGTGCAGGTACCTGTGTCTTCTGGTGGCTCCGCGTGGGTCATGATGTTCTCCCTGTGGCTCTCGGGCGACGACCACGAACACGCCAACGGGGTGGGGCACCTGATCGGGTCCCTCACCGCGGACCCCTTGTCCGGATTGCCGGCGTTTACTCCTTCCTCCGGGGGGAAGTCCGATCTTGGCCGCGACTTCTACGCGCCGCAGATCGTGCAGCTCTCTTATGGTTCAGCTGATACTTCTCCTGCGGCGCTGCTGTGGGGGTGGGCCAACGAAGGTCCCGGACGTGACGGTCGCCGTGGCCGCACTCAGGAAGAAATCGACGACGCCGGGTGGTCGGGTGTGTTGACGCATCCCCGCGTTTTGTCGGTGGTTGAGGGGGCGCTGGTGGTATCTCCAGTGCCTGAGGTTGAGGCGTATCGGGGTGCTTCCGTGGCTACGCGTGCTGCTGGTTCCGTTGTGGTTCCGGGGTTCGCAGAGGTTCTGGTTCGGGGTGCTTCCGGTGCTTCTGGTGCTGGTGCTGGTTCCGGTTCCGGTTCCGTGGAGCTGGTACTCGGTTCGGGAGCCGATGCTCAGGTGGTCTACTCAGGTTCCCTGGCAGCGGGCGAAGAGTTGCGGATCTTCGTCGATGCATCCCTTGTTGAGGTGTACCGTTCTGGTTCCGTCGCCACCACCCTTCGGGCCTACCCGGCTCCGGGGGAGGAATGGCAGCTCACCTTGCCCAGTGGCGCGACTGCCGACGTCTGGGAGTTGACCCTTCCGGCGTAGGCGGCAAGCCGGCGTCGTCCCTGTGTTGTGAGGCCCGTTGTGCATGCTTGGAGTGTGTTTTGGCGTGCAGAGTGGGCCTCGCAACGGGGGGGGTGTCGTGTGTTGTGGGGCCTGTTGTGCAGGCTTGGGGTGTGTTTTGGCGTGCAGAGTGGGCCTCGCAACGGGGGGTGTGGTGTGTTGTGGGGCCTGTTGTGCAGGCTTGGGGTGTGTTTTGGGGTGCAGAGTGGGCCTCGCAACGGGGGGTGTCGTGTGTCTTAGCGGGTGGGCGCGGGGCCGGTTGATTCGCGAGTGACCAGGCGGCAGGGGACCATCGTTTCGGCCGCGGTTCCCTTTCCTGCATCTGTGCCCTCGATCGCGTCCAACAACTTGGTCATAGCTGCCCGGCCGATCTCCCGGAGGGGCAGTGCCATGGTGGTGAGAGAAGGAACCATGGTGTCGGCAATCCGGTTTTCGTCGTCGTAGCCCATGATGGACAGGTCCTCGGGAACGCTGAGTCCCAGGCGCGCTGCGGCGAGGGCGACGCCGACTGCCAAGCGGTCGTTCGCGCACATGATGGCCGTGGGCCGATCAGCCGGGGACACGCCGTCGAGCAGTTTCATGGTGCCGCGGTATCCGGCGTCGATGTCCCAACCGGCCATGAAGATCCGATCTTCAAGGATCGGGGCGTCGGCCGCGGCGTGCGCGTCGCGGTAACCCTGAACGCGCAAGCGGGCTGCGGGCGAATCCTCTGACCCGCCCAGCAGCGCGATGTCCCGGTGGCCAAGCGCTAAAAGGTGCTCCGTGGCCTCCCTGCCGCCAGTGAGTTCGTCCGGAATGACGTGATGCAACTGAGGCTGGGCGTGGTTGTCGTAGCAGTTGGCCAGGACCGATGGGACGCGGAGCATCCCGTGCGGGACGTCGATGGGTTTCAGGCCAACGGTCACGTACATGAGCCCATCAACCTGTCGGTCCAGGAGGGTTTCAATGGCGCTCGCATCCCTGGCGGTGTCTCGCTCAGTGTCCATGACGACGGTAACGAACCCGCGGCTTCGGGCAACATCATCTGCACCGCCGATGATGTTGCCATCGAAGGGGCTGACCACTACTTCATCGGCCAGGATGCCGATCACCCGCGACCGTTGATTCCGCAGGCTCAGGGCGATGGCGTTAGGGGAGTAGTTGAGCTCCTCAGCCGCTTGCCGAATTCGATCTTGGCTTTCCTTGGCCACGTTCCCATCGCCGCGCCCGTTCAGAACCAGCGACACCGCGCTTCTGGAGACGCCCGCCCTTTTGGCGACGTCCAGTGCGGTGGCCTTGCGGTTCATAGGAAAGTCCTTCCGTACTCTATTGTCAGCAGTCTACCTAACGCGTGTGAGGGTTCACCTTGGGCGTTATGTCGAGACCGAGTACCCAAGTTGGGAGTACACCGACTGCATGAAGTTGGACATCCAGATTCCGGTGACCACCATACTGATAACAAACACGGCGACTGTGGCCCACACAGGCCACAGCCCCCGCTTGGGCACCACTTTGTTGACGATCACAGAGCGGCCGATCACGTACACAAGCGCGCTAAGGAAGGCCCAAGCCCAGTGGAAAGGACGTACGACGCCGGACTTGAGCAGGCGTTGACGGTCCAGGAAAGCGAAAAACACCGAGAGTCCGTAGAACACGAAGCTTGAACCCATCAGCAGGAAATAAGCGGGGGTGTACATGGAGAACGGGTCCATGGTGGTAACCCCCTGCCGGGTGGTGATCATCTTGAACTCCGGCTGCCAAGTCAAAAGGAACAGGATGGAGACCAGTGGCATCAAGGTGATTGCCCAGATGAACGGGTTGTACACCGGCGTCTCCGGGCGGAGCTCAGGACGTGGCACCGGGACCGGTGCCTGAAACTGACCGGGCGCCTGGAATTGAGCGGGCGCTTGGTGCGCTGTCCAGGCGCGTCCATCCCACCACCGGACGAAGCGCGGGTCCGAAGGATCCGGGTACCAGCCGGCAGGCGTAGTCGAACCGGGCATTGATTGAGTCATTCTTCCCCCACTTTGAGTCGTGGTTCTGAGAATATCGCGATTGCCGGCTCTCGCTTGCCAGGAGCCTCTCCCCAGTCACCATGTGGCGGTGTAAGGATGGAGCATGAGCTTCTTCGACGACCTACCCGAGCAGCCCGCGCGGCCGCGCCAGCCGCAGCCCGTCCAGCCCGGTTGGTACGGGCCGCCGTCGGACGAACTGCCCGGAATTGCGCGCGTTGGCGGGTTCGTCCACAAGAGCGCGCGGATGGTGGTGGTGCTGAAACTCGTGGAGGTTTACTCCACCGGTTGCCTGTTGGACCTGGTGTGGTCGGTGCGGCGGGGGAACGAATCGGACCAGGAATGGCGGGAAATCGTAGAGGAGAGCTACAACCACCCTCGATCCAGCCTGGACACCAGGATGGGGCTCGAATTGGGAGTCGCTTTTCCGGACGGACGCAAGGCTGTCGCTGCCATCCACGGGCCGTCATCCTTCCAAGAGCCCGACGACGTCACTGGCCCTGTTCTGACAACCTTGGGCGGCGGTGGGGGGAGCAACAACGACGAGTATGTCCAGTTCACCGGTCGTTATTGGTTGTGGCCCTTGCCGGTGGAGGAGGACACGACCCTGGTGGTGCGCTGGCAGGCGTTGGGGATACCAGAGAGTTCGTTTGTCCTGCCCGGCGAGCAGTTGGCTGAAGCGCAGGGACGCCTGCTGAACTATTGGAACGAGTAGCTTTTCCACATAGCCGAATTGGCCTGCAGAGGGGGCGGGAGGCCGCCGGTACAGTGGCAATATGCCTGAACTTCCCTCCCTCGAAGAACTCCTCGATTCCGCCCACGTAGTCTCGCTGCCCATGCGCGTGAAGTTCCGGGGCATCATGGAGCGCGAGACACTCCTCTTGCGAGGACCGCACGGTTGGGGTGAGTTCTGTCCCTTCCCCGAATACGACGACGACGAATCCTCCCGCTGGCTCGCAGCCGCCTTGGAAGCGGGCTGGCTAGGTTTCCCCACGCCCCTCAGGGACAAGATTCCGGTCAATGCCACGGTTCCAGCCGTTTCGGCGGAGCGCGTCCCGGAAGTGCTGGCGCGCTTTGGAAGGGTGGATGCGGTCAAGATCAAAGTTGCTGAGCGGGGACAGAGCCTGGGGGACGACATCGCCCGGGTTAACGCGGTGCGTGAGGCCCTTCCCAACGCAGCCATCCGCGTGGACGCCAATGGGGGATGGGACATTGACCAGGCCGTGGAAGCCCTGGGCAAGCTTTCCGCCGTTGAACTCGAGTATGCCGAACAACCTGTTCCCACCATTGAGGGTTTGGCCGAGGTCCGTCGTCGCCTCGCTGCCGCCGGTACGCCAGTCCTTATCGCTGCGGACGAGAGCGTTCGGAAGGAAGACGATCCCCTGCGTGTCGCCCGGGCTGGGGCAGCTGACCTCATCGTGGTAAAGGTCGCGCCACTTGGGGGAGTAGCGCGGGCACTGGACATCGTGGAGCAGGCCGGGCTGCCCGCCGTCGTGAGTTCCGCGTTGGACACCTCGGTGGGCATACGTGCCGGGCTTGCGCTCGCAGCCGCCCTGCCGTCCCTTCCCTATGCCTGCGGCCTTGGCACCGTTTCGCTGTTCACCTCAGACATCACGTTGGACCCACTGGTGGCCGACGACGGCGCCATCCAGTTACGCGAAACGGTGGCCGATCCCGGGCTGCTTGAGCAGTATGCGGCACCCGCGGAGCGCCAGGACTGGTGGCGGGACCGACTCAGCCGGGTGCACTCGGTACTGGCGCGAAACAAGCACGGTTTGTTCACCGGGTCTTAACCAGAGCGACCTCTCAATTTCGGTTTCCGCTGAAAAGCTCAGCGGGAACCTCGTACATCCTCTGGAAGGTCTTCCCCCATGTCTGAAACCACCGGACGCACGTTTCCGCTGCTCCCCATGCTCGGCCACACCAAAGGCAAGCGCAGCGCTGTCACCTGCGCGTTGAAGTGCGACAACGCCTGCTCGGGCGATGTCTGCAACACAAGCGCCAACGGATACTTCCGCGATATCGCTTCAACGGCCATGTCCCGCCGCGCAGCCCTGGGGCTCGGCGCAGCAGGAGCGCTCGCCATCGTCCTTGGTGGCGCCGTGACTGGTGGTGACGCCGCCGTGGCCGACTCCGGCAATGGACTTTCTGATGCCGCCAAGAAGGGCTTCGACAAGTCCAAGCTCAAGTTCACTGCCATCAAGCCGGTGGACGCTGCAGTAGACGCCTTCACCGTGCCCGAGGGGTTCGACTGGAAGCCGATCATCCGCTGGGGCGACCCCCTCTTCGCCGACTCGCCGGCCTTTGACCTCAACGCGCAGACTGCAGCAGCCCAAGCACGCCAGTTCGGTTACAACAACGACTACACGGATATCCTGCCGATCCCCGGATCCAAGGATCGCCGTGCCGTGCTCTTCAGCAACCACGAGTACACCAACGAGAACATCATGCTCCCCGCAGGCTTCGACCCGGCCGAGGCGCGGGCAATTGGCCGCGCCGGACACGGGCTGGCCGTGGTGGAACTCGAGCGGAAGAACAAGAACAAGCCGTGGAGTTACGTCCAGGGCGCACCCCTGAACCGACGTTTCCTTACCGACACTGTCTACGAGCTGACCGGACCGGCAGCCGCCACCAACCTGGTCAAGACCATTGACGACCCCGCCGGCCGCTGGATCAAGGGCACGCTGGGCAACTGCGCCGGCGGAACAACCCCGTGGGGAACCATCCTCTCCGGTGAGGAGAACTTCAACGGCTACTTCGCTGCCCCTGGCACCAGCGACGGTGACAAGCGCTACGGAATTTCCTCGAAGGCAACCACTCGTCAGTGGGAACTTGATGAGCCGCGCTTCGATACCCGCAACTCGGGCTACGCCAACGAAACCAACCGCTTCGGCTGGATCGTGGAAGTGGACCCCTTCGACCCCACCTCCACCCCCAAGAAGCACTCCGCCATGGGCCGCTTCAAGCACGAGGGCGCCAACGTCATCGTCGCCCCTTCCGGTCACGTAGTTGCTTACATGGGCGACGACGAGCGCTTTGACTACCTCTACAAGTTCGTTTCCAAGGGCAAGTACCAGGCCGGTGACTCCAAGGAAGCACGCAAGAACAACATGGGCCTGCTCTCCGAGGGCGACCTTTACGTGGCTCGCTTCACGGGTGACTCTCCTGCGGACATTGACGGTACCGGCAAGCTTCCCGCAGACGGTGCCTTCGACGGCACCGGCGAATGGCTGCCGCTGGTGGTCAACGGCACCTCGGCTGTGCCGGGCATGACCGTGCCTGAGGTCCTTGTCTACACCCGTATCGCCGCTGACAAGGTTGGGCCCACCAAGATGGACCGTTGCGAAGATGTTGAGCCCAACCCGCGCACGGGTAAGGTCTACGTTGCCTGCACCAACAACACCGATCGCGGCAAGGCCGGCAAGGAAGGCGCCACCGAGGTCAACCCACGCAACCTGAACCGCGATGGCCACGTCGTGGAAATCACCGAAGGACGCGAGCAGACGGGCACCAAATTCAACTGGAACCTCCTGTTGGTGGCCGGCGATCCCGCCAAGAACACCTCCACGTATTTCTCCGGATTCCCGGCCGACAAGGTTTCGCCCATCTCCTGCCCCGATAACGTGGCCTTCGACTCTGTGGGCAACCTCTGGATCTCCACCGACGGCGCTCCCGGCACCATCGGCTACGCGGACGGCCTGTTCAAGGTCACCCTCGAAGGTCCTGAGCGCGGCAAGGTGGAGCAGTTCCTCGCCGTTCCCCGCGACGCCGAAACCTGTGGTCCGATCATCCACGACGAAGAGCGCACCGTGTTCGTCGCCGTGCAGCACCCCGGTGAGGACGGCTCGTTCGCAGCACAGAACTCCTTCTTCCCGGACTACGTGCCTGCCGGGGCTACACCCGCAGCGGGCGCGGCGAGGGCTCCGCGTCCCTCCGTGGTGCAGGTCTTCCGCAAGTAACGACTATCCTTTCGGATTCTGACGAATGCTCCCCCTCCCGGTTCCCCGGGTGGGGGAGCATTTTGTCGCCCTGAACCTTCTCTCACATCCCCCGTGTTTGGACCCGTCGCTCTCGCGCGTCCCGCCTGTTTGGACCCGTCGCTCTCGCACATCCCTGGTGTTTGGCCTGGTCGCTCTTTCACTTCCCGCGGCTCCCTGTCGCCCAAGCCCGCCAGCACCAGTGAGAGAGGCCTGCCGGTTTGGGGCCGGGATGTGAGCGAGCGTTTGGGGCCGGGAGCGCCAATAGACTGGAACGGTGACTTCCCAGGACTCTCTAACATCCATCGGCGCCGCCCGGATCGCCGTTACAGCGCTGCTCGACGGCGGTGTGCGGCACGTGGTGGTGGCGCCGGGTTCGCGTTCAGCGCCCATGGCCTACGCCCTTGCGGAAGCGGAAGCTGCAGGCCGCGTGCGGCTCCACGTGCGCATCGACGAACGGGACGCCGGGTTCACAGCCTTGGGCCTGGCGCTTTCCACCGAGGCGCCGGTGGCTGTGGTCACTACCTCCGGTACAGCGGTGGGCAATCTCCTGCCTGCGGTCATGGAAGCCAACCATTCAGCTGTCCCCGTGATCGTCATCTCGGCAGACCGGCCCGAAGAACTTCACGGAACCGGGGCGAACCAGACCACCATCCAACTGGACCTCTTCGGCGAGCACGTGCGATTCGCCGTCGACGTCCCGGCCGGTGACCACCCACAGAAGGCTGTTGCCACCGCACTCTACGCAGCCACCGGGGCCCTCGAAGACACCCCTCCGGGCCCCGCCCAAGTGAACCTTGCCTTCCGCGATCCATTGGTACCGGCAGACGGCGACGCCCTTCCGGTCGCCGCAGGACACGGGGTGTTCCATTACGACGCCGGTCCCCAAGCGCTGGATCTTCCGGCAGCATCCACCCACCTCGTCGAGCGACGCACCGTGGTCCTCGCGGGCCACGACGCAGGCCCTGTCGCGGAGGCTTTTGCCCGCGCCCATGGCCTGCCGCTGCTGGCGGAACCTTCATCGAACGCACGCTTCGGGCCGAACGCGGTGGGGCCATACCGGGTACTGTTGGCACATTTCGGACCTGATTCGCCGACGCCGATCGAGCGCGTGGTCCTGTTTGGCCGGGCCACTCTCTCCCGCCCGGTGGCCGCCCTCCTGGCGCGTGAGTCTGTTGAGTCCGCCATTTACCAGCCCGTCCCGGTTGCCTGGTACGAGGCCGGCCGGCGGCGTGAAACCCCTATCGAAACGCTGCCCGAGCTAGCCGAATTTGCCGGGCGTGGCTCCGCCGAATGGCTCGATTCCTGGCTTCTCGCGGGCGCTGCCGCCCAGCATGGCCTCGATGGCGTGTTGTCGGGGGAGAGCCTCGCCAACGGACCATCAGTCGGGGCCACCGTCTGGGAGCATTCCCGCGGACAGCTGGTGCTCGGTTCCTCCAACGGCATCCGCGACGTCGACCTCGCTGGACAACCTCACACTGAACCCATCGCTACGGTGTACGCCAACCGTGGCCTCGCCGGCATCGACGGCACCATCGCCACGGCCACCGGAATCGCCTTGGGCAGCGGACGCGAAACCACGGTCCTCCTGGGCGACGTCACCTTCCTCCATGACGCCGGCGGGCTGCTCCTCGGCCATGGCGAACCTGTGCCGGACCTCCGCATCGTGGTGCTCAACGACTCCGGCGGCGCCATCTTCAGTCTCCTCGAACACGGGGCGGTTGAGGACTCAGGCGCGTACGGCACCGCCGTCGAGCGCCTCTTTGGCACCCCGCACTCAGTGGACATCGCGGCACTCGCCGCGGCGTACGGCGTCGGACACCAAGCGGTGAGCACGACGGCGGAACTCGCCGCGGCCCTGAAGTCGCCGCTGAAGGGTCGCACCATTGTGGAGGTGCGCGTGGACCGGGCGGGCCTCCGCGAGCTCCATGCCCGGATCAAGGACGCCATCTCGGCCGCAGTGGGCCAAGTCCTGACAGCTGGCTAGTCCCCGGCGACACCCAAATACGCCTGCGACTCCAAAATCCGCGAACGCTGCGCATGCAGATCCACGCTGCGCGGATTCGGGTATCCCCCGTGAATTTGGGTGTCAGCTAAGACTTTGAGCGTCGTGAACCGGATTGCGCGGCGTCCGAATCTGGGTGTCATTGGTCCGTGTCAGCAGCGGCGGTGGGTCGGGAGTTTCCACATACGGCGGATAGAGCCTACTCAAGGCACCGGCAAAGCCGAAGGCTGGTGCTATGCGGAGCCTACCCAAATTGATCCTCGCCAAGGACCTGTCACTCATCGGCGGGGATTCCCGGAAACTGTCAGAGGCAGCCAAGGCGGGAAGGCTCGTGAGAATCAGGCATGGGGTGTATGTCGACGCACAGAAGTGGGCGCTGTTGGAGAGTTGGGATCGCTACGCCCTGAGGGTCGAGGCGGCGGCGGAGACATTCACGTCCGCCACCGTGTTCTCACACCATTCCGCGGCCAGCATTCATGGCATTCCGACCATCCTCGGACGACAACCCATTCACGCGCTCAGTTCCTACGCCGGCGGAGGGAGGTCCAGGGCAGGTGTTCGACGGCACTATGTCAGCGACGGTCACCAGGAAGCTGCGGAAACGAACGGATTCCTGGTGACCAGCCGGATCAGGACGGCATTGGACATCGCAGCCTCCGTGCCATTTGCCGAGGCCGTTGTTCCCATGGATTTCCTTTTATCCCCTGGACGTCGTCGCAAACCAGTAACGAAGGATGAACTGTTGAATGCTATTGATGCCCGGTATTCGAAGGCTGCCGCCAAACGCGTGGCAGCGGTTGTTCAGTTCGCTGTTAAAAATTCAGGTTCGCCGGGGGAATCCTACTGCAGGGGACTCATGCACCTCGCCGGTTTCGCTGCTCCCGAGTTGCAGTATGAAGTTCGAACGAAAGTAGGGGTCGTCTACACGGACTACTACTGGAAGGACGTCAGGTTGGTGGGAGAATTCGATGGCCGCGAAAAGTACATGAAGGCGGAGTACTTGAAGGGACGTACGCCTTCCCAAGCAGTGATCGAAGAAAAGGACCGCGAGAATGCCATCCGCGCCACCGGCCGAAGTGTGTTCCGGTTGGTGTGGAGTGACTTGACAGTTGGCAGGCTGGAACGCGAGCTTGTGGCAGCCGGGGTTCCCCGCCGCCGTCGTGCTTCATTAGGACACCCAAATTCGTAGGCGAGACGGGAACGGGAGGGTGACGCCCAAATATGGGTGTCGCCCTCCCGTTTCAGTGGCGCGAACGAAGATGCGTGAGGTTAGGCCTCCTCGACGCCAATGTGCGTGGGGTCGAGGACGCGGCGCAGGAATTCCTTGGTTCGGGGCTGGGTGGGGGCGCTGATGACGTTCTCCGCCGGCCCTTCTTCCACCACAACGCCGGCGTCCATGAAGACCACACGGTCGGCAACTTCGCGGGCGAAGCCCATCTCGTGCGTGACCACCAACATGGTCATGCCCTCCTGGGCCAGTTTGCGCATGACGGCAAGGACGTCGCCTACGGTCTCGGGGTCCAGGGCAGACGTGGGCTCATCGAAGAGCATGAGCTGCGGGTCCATGGAAAGTGCACGTGCGATGGCGACGCGCTGCTGCTGGCCACCGGAGAGCTGGTCCGGGAAGCGATCGGCGAGGTGTCCCAGGCCAACGCGTTCCAGGTTGCGGCGCGCCACATCCGAAGCCTCGGACTTGGACCGCTTGAGGACCTTGGTCTGGGAGATGGTGCAGTTGTCCAGGACGCTGAGGTGCGGGAAGAGGTTGAAGTGCTGGAACACCATTCCCACGCTTCGGCGCATCTTGTTGAGGTCTACATCGGGGTCGGTGGCTTCAAACGAACCCACGTTGATGGTGCCCGCGTTCGGCTGCTCAAGCAGGTTGACGCAGCGAAGGAGAGTGGACTTGCCGGAACCCGAAGGTCCGATCAGGCAAACAACCTGGCCCGGTTCAACCGTCAACGAGATGCCTTTGAGGACCTCGTTGCTGCCGTAGGACTTGCGCAGATCCTTGATATTTACGCCGGCGGCGCGAACGGTGGCCGTGCTCCCAGTGGAGTTATTCATGACTGTCCTGCCTATCGCTTGGTCCGCGCGGAGCGGCTTTCGAACTTCCGTGCCAGGAGGCTCAAGGGGATGGTGATGACCAGGTAGAAGGCTCCCGCCACGAGCAGCGGCGTGAGGCCGGCACCGAGGCTGGAGATTCCGTCGCGGCCAAACTTGGTGAGCTCGTACTGGGAAGCGGTAAGGCCCAGGACGTAGATCAGCGAGGAGTCCTTGGTAAGCAGGATGATCTCGTTGGTCAGCGGCGGCAGGACGATCTTGAACGCCTGGGGGATGACGATGGAAACCATGGCCCGCCAGTGCGGCATACCCAGCGAACGGGCGGCTTCCATCTGGCCCTTGGGCACAGCCTGAAGGCCGGCGCGCAGTGTTTCAGCGATGTATGCGGCAGCGACCATACCCAGCGACACCATCACGATGATGTTGACGTCCCACTGGATTCCGAAGGCCAGGGGAACGCCGTAGCCGAACGCGATGAACACCAGCAGGGCCGGAACGCCGCGGAAGAACTCGATGTAGCCGGTGGCAAGCCAGCGGTACAGGGGGAACGAGGAGAGCTTCATCAAGGCGAGCAGGAGGCCGCCGGACAGGCCCACAATAAAGCCGAGGGCCGTGTAGATGAGGGTGTTCTTGAGGCCCACCAGGAAGATATCCGGGAACATCGGGCCGATCTTGGCGAAGTTGAAGACGCTGGTGCCTACCGTCTTCCAGTCCACGGCAATAATTACGGCGGCCACGGCCACAACAAAGATTCCGGCCTGGACGTACAAACTGACTTTGGCTCGTTGACGTGCAGTCATTGCCATGGGGGTTCTCGCATTCATGTTGCGCAGGTGGGGCCCCGAAAGGACCTGAACAGATCGTTTCGGGGCCCGCCTGCGTGGATCTCGGGGAGCCGGGGCTCGGACTACTTGGTGGCTTCGCCGAACCAGGTGGTCTCGAACTTCTTCAGGGTGCCGTCGTCGGTGATGCGCTTCAGCGTGGCGTTCACGGCATCCGTCATGGCGGTGTTGCCCTTCTTGATGGAGATGCCCAGCTTCTCGCCCGTTGCGTAGTCTTCAACGCGCTTGAGGTTGGAATCGTCCTTGATGGCGTAGCCGAGGACGGACTGGTTGCCGACGGCGGCGTCGATGGTGCCGGCCTTGAGGGCCTGGACCAGGAGGCCGGAGTCTTCGAACTGCTGGGCGTCAATTCCCTTGTCCTTGGCGTACTGGGCGCCGGTGGTGGCCTGCTGGACGCCCACCTTCTTGCCCTTTGCGCCATCGAGGTTCTCGATGCCGGAAGCCGACGTGGCCACGAGGGTCAGGTCGTCGTCCAGGTAAGGAGTGGAGAAGTCCATGACGTTCTTGCGGACGTCAGTGATGGAGATCGAGGAGATGGAGACGTCGCAACCGGTCAGTGCGGTGCCGGTCTCGATGGCTTCGAAGGAGCTGTCCACCACGTTGAGCTCGGCCTTGACGTCTTTGGCGAGCTCGGCGGCGATGTCCATGTCGAAGCCGACGATCTTGCCGTCCTTCTGGAATTCGAAGGGCTCGTAAGGAACGTCCGAGCAAACCGTGAGCTTGCCGGCGTTGATGAGCTTGAGGCCCGACTCGGAGGAGGCGGCGGGAGTGGAGGAACCACCACAGGCGGTCAGGGCCAGGGCGCCGGCTGCCAGGACGGCGGCAATCTTGGTGCCGGACAGAACCGAACGGGAGATCTGCATGTTGTTTACCTTTTGTTGCGGTGGATGCTGAACTGAGTCGGTTTTAGTGTAGCGCCGAACGTGAGATGTGCATCACAGGAAACGAAGTTTCACTATTGGATAACAAGTTTACCCAGTTATCAACCTCCCCAGCAGCAGCCTAGTCTGGGATCCCAGATTCAGCGCTTGATGCCCAGCGCTTCAAGCATTGGCCGGAACTTGGCCCACGTCTCGGCCAATTCGGCCTCCGGCTGGGAGCCCTCAACGATCCCGCAACCTGCGTACAGGCGCACCGTGTTGGCATCCTCAATGACAGCGCCACGGAGTGCGATGCCCCATTCACCATTGCCCGCCGCGTCCAGCCAACCCACCGGTCCGGCGTACGGGCCGCGGTCCAGATGTTCGAGTTTGCGGATCAGCGCACCAGCTATCAGCGTGGGCGTTCCGCAGACCGCCGCCGTGGGATGCAAAGCGTTGATCAGGGCCAGGCAAGTGGGAACGTGTCCCTCGATATCCGCCAGCTCAGCCTTCACGTCCGAGGCCAAATGCCACACATTGGGCAGCTCCAGAATGAACGGTTCGCTATGGGAATTCATCGCCTCCGAGAAAGGAGCCAACTGCCGCGTGAGCGAATCGATGGCGATCTCGTGTTCGTGCCGCTGCTTTTCCGAACCGGCCAACACCCGTTCCGCATATTCCATGGGGGAGCCGTCCAGGCCGTCGGCATCCCGGCGATCCAAGGTTCCTGCCAGCACGCGGGCCTGTGCAGTGCGGCCCTCCACCTGAATCAGCATCTCCGGCGTAGCACCCACGAGCCCATCCACACCATACGTCCAGCATTCCCGGTACCTTGCGGCGAGCTGACGAAGCACCTCCGCAGCGTTCACGCCCTCGGGGAGGTTGGCCACGACGTCGCGCGCCAGCACAAGCTTCTCCAGCATCCCGGCGCGGATCTCCTCCACGCCGTTGGAGACTGCCTGCATCCAGGCAGCCTCGCTCAGGGAACCACGGCTAAGGTGACCCGCGGAACCGTCCGCAGCAACCGCCTCCGGTGAGAGCCCGACGTCGGACCCTCCTGCCGCTGTACCGTCACCGTTGGGCTCCGGCTCAGTGAGCCAGCGGTCCACCGAGGCGAGGACGCCCGCCTCGGTGAGGGGGCCGTCGTCGAACGTTAACTGGGTGGCCCAGGCGCGGCCGTCGCGGATGCCAACCACCAGCTCGGGAAGAATCAGGCGGGAAACGTGCGGAGAGGTTTTGGAGAAGGCGAACGAGCCGAAAGCCACAGGGCCCGTGCCCGGGACCTCAACGTGGTCCGTGATTTCCGCCTCAAGAATGAGGTGCCGCCACCAGATATCGGCCTCAAGGAATCTCTCGGGGCCGGTGGCATTGAAGCGCGTTAGCTCGCCGTAGCCCACCAGGCCGGCCTCGCGGCGGGACCAGCAAAGGACGTCGTCCCGCACCAGAAACGACGGCAGCCCCCCGGAGGATGATTCAACATCGAGGGGGACTGTCAAGGTACGGAGCGTGCTCGTCATGATGGAACAACAGTACTCCCGCGCGCAGCCAGAATCTGAGCCGACTTCTACAGCGCAGCAAAGTCGGCTGAATGTCTGAGACAATTACAGGGTGAACCGAGCATCCTTGGAAAAGCGTCCGGACGAAGTTGCGACGATGTTTGATGATGTCGCCCCAAAATACGACGTCGTCAATGATGTCCTGTCCATGGGGCAGACGCGGCGTTGGCGGCGGATCGTGGTTGACGCCATGGATGTGAAGGTAGGCCAGAAGGTCCTTGACCTGGCTGCCGGCACAGGAACTTCCAGCGAACCCTACGCTGATGCCGGCGTGGACGTAGTGGCCTGCGACTTCTCCCTGGGCATGCTCAAAGTGGGCAAGCGCCGCCGCCCGGACATTGACTTCATCGCCGGCGACGCCACCAACCTGCCGTTCTCTGACAACAGCTTCGACGCTTCCACCATTTCCTTCGGCCTCCGCAACGTGGTGGAACCCCGCAAGGCCCTCGAGGAAATGCTGCGCGTCACCAAGCCCGGCGGCCGCCTGGTCATCGCTGAGTTCTCCCACCCCGTGGTTCCGCTGTGGCGCAACCTCTACACCGAATACCTGATGCGCGCGCTCCCGGCCATCGCCACCAAGGTCTCCTCCAACCCGGACGCCTACGTGTACCTCGCCGAGTCCATTCGTGCCTGGCCGGACCAGGACCACTTGGCCCAGTGGCTCAGTGACGCCGGCTGGACGGACATCACGTACCGCAACCTCAGCGGCGGCATCGTTGCTGTCCACCGTGCACAGAAGCCCGGCGAGCACCGCGAAAGTGTTCCCGTGGCAAAGCTCCGCCGCCAGATAAAGCCGCGCCACCAAGCCGGCTAACCAGCACTGCCTGTTGAATTAGGACGTTGTGAAAGTACTGATTGTTGGCGCGGGCCCGGCCGGGTCCACCGCTGCGTATTACCTCGCCCAGCAGGGCATCGATGTCACGGTGCTGGAAAAGACTTCCTTTCCTCGTGAAAAGGTATGCGGCGATGGCCTGACTCCGCGCGCCGTCCGCGAGATCCAGAAGCTCGGGCTGCCCCACGCGGTCTCCGAAGGGTGGAGGCGCAACAAGGGCCTCCGCCTCATTGCCGGCGGCCGCACTATTGAACTTCCTTGGCCCGAGGTAGCTGACTTTCCCACGTACGGCCTGATCCGGACGCGCCTCGGTTTTGACGAGGACCTGGCCCGTCACGCTCAGTCCGCGGGCGCCGTCGTGCTTGAACGTCACAGCGTCACCTCCGCGTTGACGGCTGAAGATGGCCGGGTGATCGGTGCCCGGGCTTCCATCCTGGACGAGTCCGGACGCAAGACCGGCGAAACGCGCGACTTCCACGCCGACGTCGTACTAGCCGCGGACGGAAACTCGACGCGAACCGCCGTGTCGCTGGGTATGCACAAACGTGACGACCGTCCGCTGGGCGTCGCGGTGCGCACGTACTTCACCTCGCCCAGGCACGACGACGACTGGATGGAAGGCTGGCTGGAACTTCCCGGCAAGTCCGGCAAGCCGCTGCCCGGCTACGGCTGGGTGTTTGGTGTTGGCGACGGGACGTCCAACGTGGGCCTCGGCATCCTGAACTCGTCCAAGGAATTCGGCAAGCTCGACTACAAGCAGGTTCTCCGCGAATGGACCGCCGGCATGCCCTCCGATTGGGGCTTCACGCCTGAAAACCAGGTGGGGGAGATCCGCGGCGCGGCGCTGCCCATGGGCTTCAACCGCACGCCGCACTACTCACCCGGGCTGCTCCTGCTGGGCGACGCCGGGGGAATGGTGTCCCCGTTCAACGGAGAGGGCATTTCCTACGCGATGGAGTCGGCCCGGTTCGCGGCCGAGTTCTTGATTGACGCTTCTTCGCGGTCGGCTTCGGCCGGTTGGTCCACGCACGACGCCGATGCCCACCTTTCGCGGTACGCGGACTATGTGCGGGACCAGTGGGGATCGCACTTCACGCTTGGCCGGATGTTTGCTTCCTTGATCGGGAAGCCTGCCGTGATGAAACTTGCACTGCGCACGGGCATGCCAATTCCGGTGCTCATGCGCTTTGTGGTTCGAATGCTCGCGAATCTCACGGATCCGTCCGCCAAGGGCTTCGAAGACCGCGTAATCCGGGTCCTCGAGATGCTGGTTCCGGCTACGTCCAACACTTCCCCTGCCAGCGCCCTTACGCCGGCAGGCACCGACTCCGCGGTTTCCGCAACAACTAGTTAGGGTTAACCCGTGACGAACTCTGCCGAACACAGCTGGACGCATGCCGGGCACGGCTTGCCACAGGCTGTCGAGCCTGCTCCCAACACCACTGCAATCGCAACGGGACTCCAGCTGCCCGCCGGATTCGCTGCCATTGCGGGCGATCCCGAGCTCGGCCCTGCCATCACCACCAACCTTGCCCGGGTGGAGAAGAAGCTCCGCGAAGCCATCTCCAACTCGGACCCATTGGCTGACGCGACGTCGCGCCACCTGGTGGAAGCCGGCGGAAAGCGCATCCGTCCGCTGCTTACTCTGCTGTGTGCCCACCTCGGCGATGCTTCACGTCCGGAGGTTGTCCAGGCCGCTGTTGTGGTGGAACTGACGCACCTTGCCACGCTCTACCACGACGACGTGATGGACTCAGCTCCGTTCCGCCGCGGTGCTCCCACTGCCCACGAGGTGTGGGGCAACTCGGTGGCCATCCTTACTGGCGACCTCATCTTCGCTCGCGCTTCCATCCTGGTGTCCGAGCTCGGTTCGCGTGCCCTTGGTATCCAGGCCCGCACGTTTGAGCGCTTGTGCCTCGGCCAGCTCCACGAAACCGTGGGCCCTCGCGAAGACGAAGATCCCGTAGAGCACTACCTGTCCGTCATTGCTGACAAGACCGGCTCACTGGTTGCAGCGTCCGGCCAGCTCGGCGCGATCTTCGCCGGTGCAGACGAGTCCTTCGAGGACCTGCTGGTGGAGTACGGCGAGAAGGTCGGCGTCGCCTTCCAGCTCGCCGACGACGTCATCGATGTCACCGGTGTGAAGGTCAAGTCCGGCAAGTCCCCGGGCACCGACCTTCGCGAAGGTGTTCCCACCCTGCCTGTCCTGCTGCTTCGCCGTGATGCTGCCGCGGGCGATGCCTCGGCCAGTGCACTTCTGGAACTGGTGGACGGCGACTTGTCCTCCGACTCGGCTCTGGCTGAGGTTGTTGCCGGTCTGCGCGAGCACCCCGTCACCGAGGAGTCCTGGAAGATTGCCCGCCAGTGGTCCGCCGAGGCAGTTGCCGCCCTGGACCCGCTGCCGGAGGGCGTAGTGAAGGCCTCACTGACCAACTTTGCCCACGCAGTGGTGGACCGCAGCAGCTAGTCTTCTTTGGGTTGGCGGGCGTCCGGACTTTTCATAGGCCGGGCGCCTGCTTTTTGTTTCCCCACATTTTGGGCCACAGCCGTGGTGGACCCCGTACCGTCACCACCCACTCTGAGCCTGCGAGGGTGGTGACACGCCGGTGGTTGCGGTGTGTTGTGCCCTCGGTGGAATCAAAGTGGGTGCTGGCCGTACGCGCCAAAATTTTTTAGTCTCCCGGAAAAACGGAATGGCCCCGGCTCGCTGCAACGTTACGAGTCATACGCTGCACCGAACCGGGACCACAATCTCCGTTCGCATCAGACCCACCGGAGGCATTTAGTGGATCCGTGAAAAGCTTATGACAATCCTGTCACATATGCAACTCCCTGCGTCAATGGTTTTCCCGTTCCCGCAGCGCGATTTACAGCCAAGCGCCGATCCTCCACCACCAACTTTGAATTTCGGAGGTGGGGGACACGCCGGAGTTAGGGTGTGTCATAACCTCAGGGCCGCCAAACCAAGTGGTGGAGGTACACGGAGTTATCCACATAGGGGACTTTGCGGCCATCTCAGGGTTCCGGCCGAACTCAGCATGGCTACATGGACATCGACAATTTCCTCCGAAGCCGGCGCGGAGCAGCAACTACGTCCACCCTGATGACCGCGGGCTTCAGTCGCCGCATGCTCGCAAACGCGGTGAGGGACGGAGTAGTCAACCGCCTTCATCGCGGCGTCTACACGTCCCGGGCATCAGACCCCGACGTCGTTGCCGCCTTTCGAGCCGACGGCTTACTTACCTGCGTCTCGGCGGCGCGCTTCTATGGTCTCTGGACCCTGGGAGGGGTAGACGCTCTCCATCTCAGCTGCAGTACTGGACTAGCAAGGCGGGGTGTAGTCCACCACGGAGGCTGCCTACACCCGGCTCATCCATATCTACCAGTCGCCGGGGTAGCGGATGTCCTAATCCACGCCCTCCGATGTTCGCCTGAACTGGAAGCACTCGTCATGGTGCAGAGTGCCGTCAGCCAAGCACTGCTGTCCATAGATTTCCTGAAATCAAAGCTTCCGGGCAACAGGAATGGCAAGGTTCGCGAAATCCTGGACTCGGTTTTACCTCGGGCCGACTCGCTCCTGGAAGTACTCGCGCACACCCACTTCACCAGGGCAGGTCTTAAAGTCCAGATGCACGTGGACCTCCCGGGCGTAGGGGAGGTGGACTGTCTGGTCAATGAATGCCTGATTGTAGAACTCGACGGCGGCACGCACCTTGAGGGAAAACAGGTCAAGAAGGATCAATATAGGAACAACGCAGCCATGCGCAGAGGCCTATTGACCCTCCATTACTACTACGTCGACGTCGTTCATCACCCAGAGCTGATGGTCGCCGAAG
Organism: Paenarthrobacter sp. GQ52; assembly: GCF_059759005.1. NCBI lineage: Bacteria > Bacillati > Actinomycetota > Actinomycetes > Micrococcales > Micrococcaceae > Paenarthrobacter > Paenarthrobacter sp. GQ52. The sequence goes on along the minus strand of NZ_JCAXEJ010000010.1, from coordinate 96,638 downwards.
TCATGGCAGTTCTGCGCAACAGGGAAGTTGGCCGCTACGCGCCGGCGAGGTACGCGCCTGGGTGGGTGCCGCCGTCGTGAGTTCCCTCTGGGCCTGTACCGCCACCACCTACTTTGACCCCAACTTTCGGGCAACACGCCCCGCGAGCGGCGTGTCGGGGCAGGTCCATAATCAAAGTAGGTGGTGGCCGCACAGGCCCTCAAAGCAAAACAGCCCCTTCCCAACCCGGAATGGGTGGGAAGGGGCTGCTCCAAAACGGGAAGTTAGTCTTCGTCGTCGTTGAATGCCCACTCGAACATGTCGAACACGAACTCGGAGAACGTGCCCTCCTCGCTCTTCCACTGGCCGCGGGCGTTGTTGCGGCGCCAGACGATGGGGTCCGGGATGCTGAGGTCGGCGGTGCGGAAGCCCCAGGTGAACTGTTCGTCCTCGTCCTCCAGGAACATGAGGAAGCCTTCGTCGTCCACCTCGAGTTCCTCGGGATCCCAGAAGTAGTGGTAGGCCTCCATGAGGTCCTCGCAACCGCCGATTGCAAGGTAGAACTCGCGCAGAACCAGCGGGATGGTGAAGGAGTGATCGGAGAGGGCGTCGTCCAGTTCGTCGGGCGTGAGGCCGTCTTCTTCCTGCCATTCATCCTCGAGATACTTTGGGACCAGCGCGCGGAACTTCTCGAGGAACATGTCAGTCATGCTCTTATCCTAGCTAATCCCGGGCACCGGAAATTGCGCCCCCACCGGTGCCTGCGCGATGCCAACCACGCACAGCCAGGGGCACGTACCAGCCGCGGCGCCAGGCGGTCACCCGGAAAGCGAAAACAACGCCGGCAATGACACAAGCCGTAAGCCCGCTGAACAGGCCAAGGTGCCACATCAACGTGGTCAAACCGGCGCCCGCAAAGGCGGGCAGTGCATAGAGATCGCGGTTGTTGAACAGGGTGGGGACTTCGTTGGCGGTGATGTCACGGAGCAGGCCGCCGCCCACTCCCGTGGTGACGCCCAACAGGATCGCAGCCACCGGGTTCATGCCCGCGCTGATGGCTTTCAGGGTGCCGGTGATGCAGAACAACGCCAATCCGCCGGCGTCGAACAGCGTTAAGAGGGACGTGAAACGCTGCACCGACGAGAAAAGGTAGTAGACCAGCAGGGCAGCCAGCACGGGCGGTGCCAGATAGGCAGGATTCGTGAAGGCGATCGGGGGGCCGGCATTGATCACGATGTCGCGGATTACCCCACCGCCCAGCGCCGCGATGGAAGCGAGGAGCACCGAACCAACAAAGTCGAACTGCTTCCGGGCGGCCAACAACGAGCCCGACACAGCAAAAAAGAACACGCCGATGAGGTCAAGCCAAAGAAGAACAATGTCAAAGGAAATCAAGTGGACTGGTTCTTTCTTAACGTGCTTCACAACAGGTGCTGGCTCAACGTTACGCTAGCTCCCATGAACAGCCCCGTTTTGATCGCTTGCGCCCACGGAACCCGCAACGCCGAAGGCCAGGCTGCCATCCGACGCGTGATGGCTGAAATTGAAACTCTCCGCCCCGGTTTGCGCGTTGTTGAAGCGTACGTTGACGTCCAGGAACCCGAGTTGGGCGGTGCGGTGGAGGGCCTGCCCGAGGGGACTGCCGCCGTCGTCGTACCGCTTTTGCTCTCAACGGGCTTCCACATCAAGGTGGACGTTCCCAAAGCCATCAAGAGCCGCCCCGAGGTAGTGGCTGCCAAGCCGCTGGGACCGGATCCCCGTCTGGCTGAGCTGTTGACCATGCACCTGCGTGCGGCTGGACTGCAGGAGAACGACGGCGTGCTGCTGGCTGCCGCGGGATCGTCCCTTCCGGACGGCTCGGTGGACTCGGAAGAGCAGGCGCGACTCCTCGGTGAGCTGCTGCCCAACAAGGTCCGGGTCGCCTATGGCGCCAGCGCCCAGCCAACAGTGCCCGACGGCGTTGCGTCCTTGCGTGCCGAACTCGCCGCCGACGGTGGGACCGGAAGGGTCTTCATTGCCTCCTACCTGCTGGCGACCGGTTATTTCCACGACCAACTGGCAAAGGCCGGCGCGGACATTGTGTCGGCTCCTTTGCTTCCGTCGACGGTGCTGGCAGAGATCGCGCTGGAACGTTACGACGCAGTGTTGGAAAGCCTCTCCTAACCTTTATTCACGCGGGAAAAGGGCCAAATGGACCTGCACAAAACAGGTCCTTCGGACAAGGCCGCTGGCGTGTTCGTGACGAAATGTTTCCCTAGGTGACTTCGCGTTTCCGGACCTTTGCTGGCGAAAACTAGCCAGACCTACAGTCGATGTATGACAGATACAGCTGTAGCCGGTGCGTCCTCGGACACCGCAGTCCCCTCGCGTCCGGCACGCACCCGCCCTGCCGCCAAGCCCCACGGCCAGTGGAAGGTTGACGGCACCGCTCCACTGAACGCCAACGAAACCTGGAAGCAGGAAGACAACGGGCTTAACGTCCGTGAGCGCATTGAGTCTGTCTACTCCAAAGAGGGCTTTGATTCGATCGACGGCACGGACCTTCACGGCCGCTTCCGTTGGTGGGGCCTGTACACGCAGCGCAAGCCCGGGATCGACGGCGGCAAGACCGCAACGCTTGAACCGCACGAGCTCGAAGACAAGTACTTCATGCTGCGCGTGCGCATCGACGGCGGTGCGCTGACCACCGAGCAGCTTCGCGTCATCGGCCAGATTTCCGTGGACTTCGCCCGCGGATCGGCCGACCTTACGGACCGCCAGAACATCCAGCTGCACTGGATCCGCGTTGAGGATGTGCCGGAAATCTGGCGCCGCCTTGAAGGCATTGGCCTGTCCACCACCGAGGCTTGCGGCGACGTTCCCCGTGTCATCCTCGGCTCCCCGGTTGCGGGCATCGCCAAGGATGAGATCATCGATCCCACCCCGCTGATCCACGAGCTCGCCGAACGTTTCATCGGCGACCCTGAGCTGGCCAACCTGCCCCGCAAATACAAGACCGCCATCACGGGCCACCCGTCCCAGGACGTGGTGCACGAGATCAACGACTTCGCCTTGGTGGGCGTTGTCCACCCTGAACTCGGTGCCGGCTACGACCTCTGGGTAGGCGGCGGCCTGTCCACCAACCCGCGCCTGGCCGAACGCCTTGGTGTATTCGTCTCCGCTGACGTTGCCGCCGAAGTATGGCTCGGCGTCACCAGCATCTTCCGCGACTACGGCTACCGCCGCATGCGCACCAAGGCACGCCTGAAGTTCCTCATGAACGACTGGGGACCGGCCAAGTTCCGCCAGATCCTGGAGGACGAATACCTCGGTTTCAAGCTTCCCGACGGCCCTGCTGCTCCCAAGCCCACGGCCCCCGGCGATCACATCGGCGTTCACGAGCAGAAGGACGGCAAGTTCTTCATCGGCGTGACCCCTACTGTGGGCCGCACATCCGGCGAGGCACTTGTCACGCTGGCGGACACCCTGGAGAAGCACGGCAGCTACCGCTTGCGCACTACCCCTCACCAGAAGCTCGTCATCCTGGATGTGGCCAAGGATCAGGTTGAACCGCTCATCGCAGAGCTGGACACTTTGGGCCTCTCCGCCCGTCCGTCCGTGTTCCGTCGCGGCACCATCGCCTGCACCGGCATCGAATACTGCAAGCTGGCCATCGTGGAAACCAAGGTCACGGCGGCCACGGCCATCGCTGAGCTGGAGCGCCGCTTGGTGGACCTCGTAGAGACCAAGCAACTGCCGTCGGCACTGTCCCTCCACATCAACGGCTGCCCGAACTCCTGCGCACGTATCCAGACGGCCGATATCGGCCTGAAGGGCATGATGTTGCCAACGCCCGACGGCGACCCCACCCCGGGTTTCCAGGTCCACCTCGGTGGCGGGCTGGCCAACAACGAGCGCGAGGAAGCCGGTTTGGGACGTACCGTCCGCGGCCTCAAGGTCACGGTGGAAGACCTGCCCGATTACGTGGAGCGCGTGGTCCGTAAATTCGTCGCCGTGGGCGCCGAGGGCCAGACCTTCGCGGAGTGGGCACACTCGGCAGATGAAGGAGATCTCCAATGACAGATCCCGTCACGATTACCAACCTCGCCAGCGCAGCAGCCCGTCCGGCACTGCGTTCCCATGAAGAGCTGAAGGCCCTGGCCGAACAAGGCGCCGCTGAGCTGGGCTGGAACGCCCCCGCCCGGGACGTCATCGCCTGGGTGGCCCGCAACTTCGAGCTGCCCACGGTGACGGTCGCCTGCTCCATGGCAGACGCCGTCCTGCCGGCTTTGGTCGCGGACCAGCTTCCCGGCGTCGACGTCTTGTTCCTGGAGACCGGCTACCACTTCAAGGAAACGTACGAGACCCGCGACGAAGTTGCAGCGAACCTGCGCGTCAACGTAGTGGACGTTCTTCCGGAGAACACCGTGGAACAACAGGATCGCCTGCTCGGCAAGGACCTGTTCGCCCGCGACCCCGCCCAGTGCTGCGCGCTGCGCAAGGTCCAGCCGCTGCGCCGTTCGCTGGCCGGCTACGAGGTGTGGTTCACCGGTGTCCGACGCGACGAGGGCCCCACCCGCACCAACACCCCGGTGATCACCTGGGACGAGGGCTTCGGCCTGGTCAAGGTGAACCCGATGGTCGACTGGACCTTCGATCAGCTGATCGAGTACTCCGAGGACAACATCCTTCCCGTCAACCCCCTCCTGAGCCAAGGCTACCCGTCCATCGGCTGCCAGCCCTGCACCCGCAAAGTGGCCCCGGGTGGAGACCCCCGAGCCGGCCGCTGGGCAGGATCCGACAAGACAGAATGCGGACTACACACATGAGCACCCAAATCACAACGGACGCCTACGCAGCAGATGCCGCCCCCGCCCCTTCGCTGGACGGCAATGCTGCAAGCAGCATTGCGTCCAGCTTCGACAGGCCCGATGCCACTCCCGGGGCGGCATCTGCTGCTGCGACTCGCCTTTCGTCTTTGGACACCCTCGAGTCCGAGGCGATTCACATCATTCGTGAAGTTGTTGCCGAGTTCGAGAAGCCTGCACTGCTGTTCTCCGGCGGCAAGGATTCCGTGGTCATGCTGCATCTGGCCACCAAGGCGTTCTGGCCGGGCAAGGTTCCCTTCCCCGTCCTGCACGTGGACACGGGCCACAACTTCCCGGAGGTCATCGACTTCCGGGACCGCACGGTTGAGCGCCTCGGCCTGAAGCTGGTTGTCGGCTCGGTGCAGGAGTTCATCGACCGCGGTGAGCTGGCCGAGCGCGCCGACGGCACCCGCAACCCGCTGCAGACTGTTCCGTTGCTTGATGCCATCCAGCGCAACAAGTTCGACGCCGTATTTGGCGGCGGCCGTCGTGACGAGGACAAGGCCCGCGCCAAGGAGCGCATCCTGAGCCTGCGTGACGAGTTCGGCCAGTGGGATCCGCGCAACCAGCGCCCCGAGTTGTGGAACCTGTACAACGGCCGCCACACGGTGGGCCAGCACGTCCGCGCGTTCCCCATCAGCAACTGGACCGAGCTGGACATCTGGCGCTATATCGAACGCGAGAACATTGAGCTCCCCGGCCTGTACTACGCCCACGAGCGTGAGGTTTTCGCCCGCGACGGCATGTGGCGCGCGGTAGGCGAGGTTTCCGAACCGTTGCCGCACGAGGAAGTCATCACCAAGCTGGTGCGCTACCGCACGGTTGGCGACATGTCCTGCACCGGTGCTGTGGAATCTGATGCCCGCACCGTGGCCGACGTCGTAGTTGAAGTCGCTGCCTCCACCCTGACCGAACGTGGCGCCACCCGAGCAGATGACCGCATCTCCGAGGCAGCCATGGAAGACCGCAAGAAGGACGGCTACTTCTAAATGAGCACCGAAACACTGGCTGCCGGGCTGGAAACAGCCCTGCCCACAACCCTGTTCCGCTTCGCTACCGCCGGGTCGGTGGACGACGGTAAATCCACTTTGGTGGGCCGCCTCCTTCACGATTCCAAGGCGATTCTTGCTGACACGCTCGACGCCGTTGCCCGCACCTCCGCGGACCGCGGCTTCGGCGGAGAAAAGGGCGGGATTGACCTCGCCCTCCTTACTGACGGACTGCGCGCCGAGCGCGAGCAGGGCATCACCATCGACGTCGCTTACCGCTACTTCGCCACGGACCGCCGCAGCTTCATCCTGGCGGACTGCCCCGGCCACGTTCAGTACACCAAGAACACGGTGACCGGCGCGTCCACTGCGGATGCCGTCGTCGTACTTATCGACGCCCGTAAGGGTGTGCTGGAGCAGACCCGCCGTCACCTGTCCGTGTTGCAGCTGCTGCGCGTTGCCCACGTGATTGTTGCCGTGAACAAGATCGACCTTGTTGATTTCAGCGAGCAGGTATTCCGCGACATCGAAGCCGACGTGCAGAAGGTTGCGCGTGAGCTTGGTCTGGGTTCCGATGGCGTTGCTGATCTGTTGGTGGTCCCTGTTTCGGCCCTTGATGGCGACAACGTGGTGGACCGCTCCGAGCGCACCCCCTGGTACACCGGTCCTGCACTGTTGGAGGTCCTCGAAACCCTCCCGGCTGCTGACGAACTCGAGGCCGAACTGGAGAGCTTCCGCTTCCCGGTCCAGCTGGTGATCCGTCCGCAGGGTGCCCTGGCTCCGGACGCTGTTGCCGCCGGGCTCGATGTGGAGGCGTACCGCGATTACCGCGCCTACGCTGGCCAGATCACCGAGGGCTCCGTCAAGGTTGGCGACGAAGTATCCGTCATCAGCCCGGGCCACGAGCCGCGCACCACCACGGTGATCGGCATCGACTTCGCCGGCCAGTCTCTGGAGGAGGCCGCGGCGCCGCAGTCGGTGGCTGTCCGCCTGGCTGACGAGATCGACATCGCCCGCGGTGACACCATCGCTGCTGCCGGGACTGTCCGTGAGAGCACAGCTGACCTGTACGCGTCGTTGGCATGGCTCTCACCCAAGCCGCTCCGCGAAGGCCAGAAGGTCCTGGTGAAGCACGGGACACGCACGGTCCAGGCCCTGGTCCGGAACGTCACGGGCAAGCTGGACCTGGCCACGTTCAACGTAGAGCCCGCGTCCAACCTGGAGCTCAACGACATCGGACACGCACAGCTCCGGTTGTCCGCTGCGCTGCCGCTGGAGAACTACCTGCACCACCGCCGCACCGGCGCTTTCCTGGTGATCGACCCCATCGACGGCAACACCCTTGCCGCCGGTTTGGTCAAGGACCACCCGGGCGACCACGAAGACGAACGTTACGTCATCTAGGGTCATACGTAGTCACAAAACCGCAGCTTGTTCGCGACTCCTCACGTTGTACGGCGGGAATTTCGAACAGGCTGCGGTTTTCTTTTTTGGGAAGGGCCCATGCCACAGAACACAACGCTCAGCACGCTCCTCAACGCCGGCAGGGACCTGGTCCTGGACGGTGCGTTGGCCACGGAATTGGAGGCTCACGGCTGCGATCTGGAAGACGCGTTGTGGTCCGCCAAGGTCCTGCTCGAGCAGCCGCACTTGATCAAGCAGGTCCACCGCGACTATTTCGACGCCGGAGCCTCCGTGGCCATCACCGCCAGCTACCAGGCGACTCCGCAGGGTTTTGCGCGGCGCGGGTTGTCAGTTGATGAGTCTTTGGAGCTGGTGGCGTTGAGCGTCCAGTTGGCCGATGAAGCCCGCCAGGAAGCCTTGGCTAATGGTTCTGCCCGTGGGCCGCTTTTGGTAGCCGGATCCGTGGGTCCCTACGGCGCCTACCTGGCTGATGGCTCTGAGTATCGGGGCGATTACACGCTTTCCGCCGCGGAATTCCGGGACTTCCACCGGCCCCGCATTGCCGCTCTCGTTGAAGCCGGCGCGGATTTCCTGGCGTGCGAGACGCTGCCGTCGTTCGCCGAAGCGGAGGCGCTGTTGGCGCTCGTGGCGGAGTTCGACGTCGAATCCTGGTTTACGTTCACGCTGCGGGACAGCGGCCACATCAGTGACGGCACGCCGATTGCGGACGTGGCAGCGCTGCTCGGCGCGGAACCGCGGGTGGCCGCCGTCGGCGTAAATTGCGTGCCGCTGGAACTGGTGACGGAAGCTCTCGGCACCCTGCAGCGGTCCTCGAACAAGCCACTGGTCGCGTATCCGAATTCGGGGGAGAGCTACGATGCCGTGACCAAGACGTGGGGTCCGTCAGAGGGTCTTCAGGGCAAAGGAACCTTGGCTGGAAAGGCCACGGAATGGCAGCGCAAGGGCGCCCATCTCATAGGTGGCTGCTGCCGCACAACTCCGCGCGACATTGAAGCCCTGGCGGCGAATATGACGCCACGTGAACCTGCGTGAACCTTGGTTTCTGTGGGATTGAAGCGGAAATATGACAGTCCCTACTGTGAAGGCATGACCTCTCCGGAATGGTCCTTGCTTGCCCTCGACGGGCGATGTCACGGGGCCTGATCTTCGCCCCGCTCGCATCCCACCTCCCTAAGGACCCACCCCCATGGCTAACACCCCCGAGTCGCCCAACACCGGCACCACCCGCATCGTCGCCGGTGAGTCCGCATCCAAGCCCAAGCGCCGCCGCACAGTAGAGATCGCCCTGGCCGTCGGCTTGGTGCTCCTCATCGGTGCGGGCGCCGCAGTCGCTTCCGCTGTTTCGCAGAACAACCAGGCCGCCCCGGCGCCCACCGCGACGCCTGCCGCTGAGTTGAAGCTCGGTTACTTCAGCAACGTGACCCACGGCCCCGCGCTGGTAGGAACCAGCAAGGGCCTGATCGCCAAGGAACTGGGCGATACCAAGCTCAGCACCCAGGTCTTCAACGCCGGCCCCGCCGCGATCGAAGCCCTGAACGCCGGCGCTATCGATGCCACGTACATCGGCCCGAACCCTGCCATCAACTCGTATGTCAAGAGCAAGGGCGAGTCCATCAGCATCATCGCCGGTGCAGCCTCGGGCGGTGCGCAGTTGGTGGTCAAGCCGGAGATCAACTCCGCTGCCGACCTCAAAGGCAAGATCCTCAGCTCCCCGCAGCTCGGCGGAACCCAGGACGTGGCCCTCCGCGCCTGGCTCGGTGACCAAGGCTTCAAGACCAACACCGATGGCAGCGGCGACGTGAACATCAACCCCACCGAGAATGCCCAGTCGCTGAAGCTCTTCACCGACGGAAAGCTCGACGGCGCGTGGTTGCCGGAGCCGTGGGCCTCCCGCCTGGTGCTCGAAGCCGGTGCGAAGGTCCTGGTTGACGAGAAGGACCTGTGGGAGAACGGTGACTTCACCACCACCATCCTGATCGTGAACAAGAAGTTCGCCGCAGAGCACCCCGAAACCGTGAAAGCACTTCTGAAGGGCCATGTGGAATCCGTGAACTGGCTGAACTCGGCTTCCGCTTCCGAGAAGGCGACCACCATCAACGCGGTCCTCAAGGACACCGCGGGCAAGCCGCTTCCGGCGAACGTGATTGAACGGGCGCTGCAGAACATCAAGTTCACCACCGACCCGCTGGCCGGAACGTACAACAAGCTCCTCGAAGACGGCGTCAAGGCCGGCACCACCAAGCAGGCCGACATCAACGGCATCTTCGACCTCCGCACGCTGAACGAGGTTGAAGGCAAGAAAACCTCGGCTGCAGGTCTTGGCCAGGACTAAGCAGTAACAGGCTGGTCCGCTTCCCTCTGAATTACGGGGGAAGCGGGCCGGCCTTTGGCCACATCAGCTCTACCAATCAACATGAAGGACGGGACCATGCCAGTCGTACTCGAGAACCTGGGCAAGCGCTTCGGCGACGGCGCCCCGGTGCTGGACGACGTCAACGCCACCATCGCTCAAGGCGAGTTCGTCGCCCTCCTCGGTGCGTCCGGCTGCGGAAAGTCCACCCTCCTGAACATCATGGCGGGACTGGAACCGCCGACGTCGGGCGCTCTTGAAGTCCCCAGCGACGGCGCTGCCTTCATGTTCCAGGACGCAGCCCTGTTCCCGTGGCTGACGGCGAGGGGCAACATCGAGTTGGCTTTGCAGTTGGCGGACAAGTCCAGCACGAAGGCGAGCCGGCGTGCCCGTGCCACCGAGCTGTTGGAACTGGTGCACCTGGGCGGCGCCGGGGACAAGCGTCCCCACGAGCTGTCCGGTGGCATGAGGCAGCGCGTTGCGTTGGCCCGTTCCTTGGCTCAAGACCGGCAGTTGCTGCTGATGGATGAGCCGTTTGCTGCCCTCGATGCGATCACCCGCGACCTCCTCCACGACGAACTCGAGCGGATCTGGAAGGAAACGGGCCGGACCATCGTGTTCGTCACCCACAACGTGCGCGAGGCCGTCCGTCTGGGTCAGCGCGTACTGCTCTTGTCCTCGCGTCCCGGCCGTGTGGTGGCTGAATGGGATGTCACCGAGGAGCACCGTACCGATGCCGGCCGGGCTGGGGAGCTGACCGGAGTTATTACCCGCCGTCTTCGCGAGGAGATCCGCCGCCATGCCAAGTAACCCCATTACCACCGAAGAGCGGACCCTTCCCGTGACTGAATCCAAAGAGCACATCACTTCGCCGTCGCTGAAGGGCAATGCCTCCGAGCTCCGGGACCTTGAAGCCGGTCTGGACAACCTCCAATCGGACAGCCGACGCAAGACCGGTATCGACTGGAAGCGGGTGCTGCTGCCCGTTGCCGCGCTGGTGGTCCTGATCCTCGCGTGGCAGTTCTACGTTTCGCTTGAGTTCAAGCGCCGCGACCTCGTTCCCGGGCCGCTGGATGTCCTCACCCAATTCGTGACGATGTGGGGTGAAGGCAAGGTCCAGGAAGCAGTGTGGACATCTCTCCAACGCGGTGTGGTCGGCTTCCTGATTTCGGTGGTTATCGCTACTCCCGTGGGGTTGATCCTGGCCCAGGTAGCTCCCTTGCGGCGTGCGTTCGGGCCGCTGATTTCCGGGTTGCAGGTGCTCCCTTCCGTGGCCTGGGTTCCCGCAGCGATCATCTGGTTCGGCCTGACCGACGCCACCGTGTACTTTGTGGTGTTCATGGGCGCCATCCCGTCCATCATCAACGGGCTCATTTCCGGTGTGGACCAGATCCCGCCGCAGTACCGCAGTGTGGGCACAGTCCTCGGCGCGAACCGGCTCCAGATGGCGCTGCAGATCGTCCTGCCCGCCGCACTTCCCGGTTACATCGGCGGTTTGAAGCAGGGCTGGGCCTTCTCCTGGCGTTCACTCATGGCCGCCGAAATCATCGCGGTGGGTGGCACGATTGGTTTCGGGCTGGGCTCCTTGCTGGATCAGGGCCGATTGCTCTCCGATATGACCATCGTGATGTCCGCCATCCTGCTGATCCTGTTCGTGGGCATTCTGATCGAGATCCTGGTGTTCGGGCCCATCGAGAAGCGTCTGCTGCAACGCCGGGGTTTGCTGGCGGGCAGCAGCCGCTAAGTCCTGGCGGGCGGGCGCACCACTTTGCGCCGCGCGCACCACTTCTTCGCCGAGCCCGCACCCTTTCGCGCCGTTTGCACCAGCGGTTACGGGGGCGATCGGCGGTAAGTGGTGCGGACACCGAACCCACTACACGCAGCCCCTACGCGGCCGGATCTGGTCTCCCAGCGGGCAAACTGCTAGGTTTCCACCAGCCTTGCAAATGGGGGAGGCGGACCCCGGGAGTCGTGTGAAAGGTGGCAACTTATGATCATGCAGCGAAGAGTGATGGTATCTGCTGCGGTAGTTGCTCTACTGGCCGTGTCCTCGTGTGCAGCACCAACCCCGCAGCTGGATGCCAAAGAGAAAGCCGCCATTCAGACCCTCATCGAGCGGGCAATCGACCGCAGGAATCATCAGGTGGTTGTTGGGTTCTCGTCCACCACGGAAGAAATCAGTCAGGATTTCGTGCCGGACGCCGTTGAGCGCACTGAGTTGGAGTATGGAAAACTCCGTCAACGCAGGGACGCGCTAGCACCCCATAATGTTTTCTTGACGGCCAGCGGATCCGAGATCACCCTCAAGGAACTCACTGCCACCAAGAGCGGCGCCAAGGTAGAGCTTTCTGAGAAGACGCATCTGGAACACTCGCCGGTCAGCGGTGTGCAGGGTCCTGACGAGGGCTACGTCTACGGCCAGAAAGTTGACCTTGCCAAGACCGAAGACGGTTGGAAGATCATCAGTATCGCCCCTCTAAATCCGGTCAAGCCGTTCCCGACAACAGTCATTGATCCGAGCACACTTTAGGGCTTGCGTACTTTGCCCGCCAACAGAGCGAACAGGCAAAGGCCCGACGGCGACCTTCCGCCGTCGGGCCTCTGCATCACCACACCGTGGGGCTAGAGTCCGGCCAAGAGGTCCTGCATTTCCCGAATCTCAGCTTCCTGGGCAGCGATGATGTCCTTGCCGAGCTGAACGGCCTCGGGATTCTTGCCTTGGCTGGTCTCGGTTTTGGCCATGCTGACGGCGCCTTCATGATGCGCGATCATCTGGGTAAGGAAGAGTTTGGCCGCTTCCATGCCTTGCGCATCCTTGAGTTTCTGGAGGTCGGCGTCGCTCAGCATGCCGTCCATGCCGTGACCGCCATGGCCGTCCGCAGGCATGGTGGCATTCTCGTTCCAGCTCTTGAGCCAAGCCGTCATCTTCTCGATCTCGGGTGCCTGGGCTTCTTTGATCTTGACGGCCAAGGCGGTAACTGCGGGCGGGATGTCAGTCTTCGCGAGCATAGCGTCGGACATCTCCACTGCTTGGGCGTGGTGGGGAATCATCATCCGGGCGAACATCGTGTCTGCGGCGTTGCTGCTGTTCGCTGAAGGGCTGGCGGAAGTGCTGGAACTTCCGTGGTCCATGCCCGGCATGGAATCGGATCCGGAGTTGCTGGCACAACCGGCCAGCGCAATCAGGCTTGCGACAGCGGCTCCGGTAAAAGTGAAGTGTGTCCTGTTCATCAGAAAGTGTCCTTTGCCAATTAAGGCGGCCGTCTGTCAGCCGCCAGGGGGTAAGCAGATGGTGAAGGGTCAACCGGCCCACCAGTCGCGGGCCGCGCCAGTGCTTACGTACGGCTGATACAGAGCTGCACGGGTGTAGGACCGAGGGGTTGGTAGGACCAGGAGCGGGGGAGATTGTGAAGTTCCCACGAGACGGGGATTGCTCCGACAGCAACGGCTGGAGGCGGAGCGGCCAAGGAACCTGTTTGTAGCGAAGGGATGCAGTTGGTGGTGGTCGCCTGGGTGCAGGAGCAGCTTCCAGACGTGCACTTGTCCGCATCAGCAGGCGGGCTTCCGTGGAGCTGCGCGGTGTCGTGAACGTGGAGCGCGGATTCGGCAGCTATGACAGGTGACGCAGAGCTCGCAGAATGGGCGCCATGAGATCCGCTGACCACGTGCATTCCGAACATGCCCGCCATGACGCCTGCCACCAGAAGCAGGAGCGGGACCCGCCCGAGGAAGGTAAGAGGCCCGAGGACGGCTACAGGAGTTTGAGGAGGGATCGGCTTTTTCACGATGCTCCACTACCTCCTTCGCTGTCCTGCTTCCACCATATACAGACAGTACGAGCATACCCCCGGTGGGTATACATTTCGACAAATTTCTACTCTATGCTCATTTGCCGTCGAAGCCTAGAATCGTCGGATGGGCCTTCTTACGTTCAGCATCAACGTCACGCTCGATGGTTGCGTCGATCATAGGGAGGGCATCGCCGATGACGAGACGCACGCCCACTTCACCCACCTCCTGGACCAGAGTGGGGCAATGCTCTGGGGCCGTACTACCTACGAAATGATGGAGGACTACTGGCCGTTGGTTGCCCGCGGCGAGGTGGACGCACCACCAGCCCTACGCGAGTGGGCGCTTAGTCTGGAGACCAAGCCCAAGTACGTCGTATCGGCAACGCGGAGCGACTTCCCCTGGACCAACAGCCATCACCTGGTTGGTGAGTTGCGAACGGCGGTGCAGGAACTCAAGGATAAGACTCCAGACGGGGTGCTCGTGGGCAGCGGCAAACTTGCCACAGAACTGGACCGACTGGATCTGATCGACGAGTACAAATTCCTCGTCCACCCCATGATCACCGGCCACGGCCCCACCCTGTATCAGGGCGGACTGCCAGGCACCCGGCGCCTGGAGCTGATCTCGGCCGATCCGCTCAGCAACGGTGCGGTGGCCATGCACTATCGACGGGCTGATTGAGGAATTACCACACCGCTCAAAGTGTTGTCCCGAACATGCACAACAAACGGATCGGCTTCCTTTCCTTCGGACACTGGGCACGTGTCCCGGGCTCCCTCGTACCAACGGCCGGAGAAGCACTTAAGCAGGGAATCGAACTGGCGGTGGCCGCCGAGGAGCTGGGCATAGACGGCGCGTTCTTCCGAGTCCACCACTTCGCCCGGCAGCAGGCCTCGCCCTTCCCGTTGCTTGCAGCCATCGCAGCCCGAACCACGCGCCTTGAAATGGGCACCGGCGTGATCGACATGCGCTACGAGAACCCGCTGTACATGGCCGAGGAAGCCGCGGCCACGGACCTCATCAGCGACGGCCGTCTGCAGCTCGGCGTGAGCCGTGGTTCACCCGAACCCGCACGGAACGGGGCCGCGAACTTCGGGTACGTCCCTGAAGACGGCGAAGACGGCGGCGACATGGCCCGGCGCCACACAGCACTGTTCCGCAAAGCGATCGCCGGGCACGGCGTTGCCGAAGCGGATCCCCATTACGCCGGCGGAGCCACAGGTTTGCTGCCCATCCAGCCCCAGTCGCCCGGCCTCCCGCAAAGAATCTGGTGGGGTGCCGGAACACGGAAAACAGCCGTTTGGGCAGCCGAGCAAGGCATGAACCTCATGAGCTCCACCCTCCTCACCGAGGACACAGGGGTGCCCTTCGACGAGCTGCAGGCAGAGCAGATCCAGATGTTCCGCGAGGCGTGGGCCGCAGCCGGACACGACTTTGAACCAAGGATTTCCGTGAGCCGCAGCGTGATACCGATTGTGGACGACGTCGACAACCACTACTTCGGCCTCCGCGCCCAAGCGGACAGCCAGGACCAGGTAGGAATTCTCGACGGCGCGTTGTCCCGTTTTGGGAAGAGCTACATCGGCGAGCCGGACGCCCTGGCTGAAGAGCTGGCCAGGGACGCCGCAGTCCAAGCGGCAGACACTGTCCTGCTCACGGTACCCAACCAGTTGGGCGTGGATTACAACGCCAAGCTTTTGGGCAACGTCGCGAAGCACATCGCCCCGACGATCGGGTGGAACGCGAAGGCCTAGGAAGCCACCGCTGCCACCGCCGCCACCCCTGCAGCCGAAAACGATACCGGCTCAACGAAGACCCGATACCCGCGGTCGTGATCGAATCCGTGAATTTCGCGGGTGTCCAGGGCATCCATAAATTCGAGCGTCTGCCGTGTAATCACTTGGCCCGGGACAAGGATGGGGAAGCCCGGGGGATATGGCGTGACGAAACCTGCCGAGACCACTTCCTGTCCCGTGGCAACCGCTGCAGCTACTTCAGCTGCAGACAGGTACACAGTGGAATCGGGCTTGTAGCTCTCAAAGTAGGCTGCCCGGATGTCCCCGTCCTCGCAGGCATCGTCAACGCGGAAGCGCGCGGCGAACGTGCTGAAGTCGGGGAGCGGGGGAGTCGGGCGGGGCGCATCGGATGACGCGGGAAGGGTCCGCTGCCGCGCCGCAGGATGTGGATTCTCAAAACTCTCGGCGAGCTTCACCAGGACCTCAATCAGGTAGGCCACGGAGCTGCGCGAGGTGCCGATGTTGGTCATGAACAACACAGTGTTCCGGGACGTTTTGTTCACCTGGATACCGTGATCGTCCATGAGGTAGCTGTGGCGGAAAGTATCGCCGTCGATCCCGGTCTTGCTGATGTCCAGTGTGAGGCGGCTGGGATCGATGACGAACTCGTCCCGCTGCCAGGCATCCTCCAGTTCGGCCAGCCCGTCCCGCAGCGGCATGCTGGAGCCGGTTTCCCGATAAATCGAACCGATGAGGTCCCGCGACGTCAGCACCCGGAAGTACTTCTTCAGCAGCGGATGCCTGGCAACGGCCTGGGCCACGGATACCGCAAGGTCGGATTGCCGTTGAACCAGGCCGAACCCTTCCAGCTCAACCTGTCGCCTTCCGATATCCAGGGACGCCAGAATCTGGTAATTGGGTGAGGTGGACGTGTGGGTCATGTAAGCCTCGCGGAACGACTCCTGGTTTGAGCCGGCGAAATCTTGATCAAAGACGTGGATCATGGAACCCTGCCGCAAGGACGTGAGGGTCTTGTGGGTGGACTGCGTGGCGTAGACCCGGATCCGTGCCTTCGCGGGATCGGGAATCAGCCGGGTGTTGAGCCAGGCGTCGTCATCCACGGGTTCACCGGTGACCGGGTGGTGCAGGGCGGCCGCCTGTTCGGCGTACCGGGCAGCGTAGGCAGGGCTGTGGAACGAGGCCTCCAAAGCAGCAGCAGCTGCCATGCCGGTTCGACGGCGGTACACGGGATGGGAGCGGGCGAAGGCAAACCACGCCTCGTCCCAGAGGAAAACCAAGTCGGGTTTGATGGCAAGGCATTCCTCCATGACCCTTTCGACGTCGTAGACAACGCCGTCAAAAGTGCAGTTGGTGAGGGTCACCATCTTCACCTCATGGAGCCTGCCTGCCCGCCGGTACTCCAGGAGCCTGCGTTTCAGGCTCGCCAGTGGAACAGCGCCGTAGAAGGCGTACTTGTCCAAGGGGTAGGCGTCCAAGTAGGAAACCCGGGCACCGGCGAGCACGAAGGCGTAGTGGTGCGACTTGTGGCAGTTTCGGTCCACCAAGACAACGTCGCCGGGAGCAAGCAGCGATTGATGCACGATCTTGTTGGCTGTGGACGTGCCGTTGGTGACGAAGTAGGTTCGCTGCGCCCCGAACGCGCGGGCAGCCAGCTCCTGTGCCCGCTTGATGGATCCGTGGGGATCGAGCAGTGAGTCCAGCCCGCCGGAGGTGGCAGAGGTTTCGGCCAACAGCAGGTTCGTCCCATAGAAATCGGCCATGTCCCGGATCCACGGCGAACTCCCTACGGAAGCTCCCCTGGAAATTGGCAGCGCGTGGAAGACGCTGGCGGGGCGACGGCTGTATTCCTGGAGGGCGGTGAAGAACGGTGTTTCGTACCGTTCCGCCACTCCGGACAAAAGCGACAGATGCAGGTCCAAATGATCCTGCCTCCGGAAGATCCGCCTGAACTTCCTGGTGAGCGATCCCGCCAGCGATTCGATGGAAACCCCTGCCACCAGGTAGACGTCCAGCTCGGGCCGAAGACCTGAGATCGCGTCGGCCAATCCAAGAATCCGTCTGATGGGCCGCGAGTCCTGCAGGTCCGCCGGGGTATGCCGGGCCAGGAAGCGTCGGAGGTCGCTGCCCAGCAGATGTGAGCTGCGGAGTGCGAAGCCCGGCCGAAGGACAACAGACTGGATAGCGGGGTTGAGCATGACGGCAACCAAGGCATCTTCATAGCTGGGAACCACGTTGACGGTGTAAGTGAAAGCATCAGACGGCCGCCTCTGGGCAGCCATGGTGTTCTTCAGTGCTTCGGCTTCGTCGGGGTCAACGGTGTCAACCACCACTACCTCAAAGCGCGGCCGCTCAGCCGGCTCGGGCTGGTCAACAACTTCCTCGTCCACCACCTCTCCGCGCGGCACCGCAACCGTTTCCCCCGCAGAAGCGAGCGGAAGGTTGGACAAGCCGCCCAGAAGCTGGAGCGCGGCCTGGGGTTCGCCGTCGTCGATCAACTGGCGCAACTGGACCACGGCGCCGACTCCCGGTTCAGCCCAGTACGGTTCCACCGACATCAGCAGGGCAAGGGTCCGGTCGATCTGGGACAGCAGCCCGGACTCCCGGTGTCGGGCTGAGGCCAGCTGCCTGAGTGCGTATCCCAAAAACTCCCACGCATCGGCACGGGACCGCCAAGCCCGGCTGGGTGTGCCGATTTTCAGGGACGGGGAAGGGTTGCTCATGTGTTTCACTTTCGAACTGAAGATGTGTCTAGGACGTCTGGGCAGTGCGGATGCGGCCGCGGTACGCATACCAGCCAGCTATCAGCAGCGGCGCCAGCACCAGCAACGAGGCCAGCACCCAGCGGCCGGTCTCCGAGAACCCCATGGTGACCAGGACAAAGGCCAGGAACGCGAGCGTGATGTAGGAGGTGAAAGGCGCTCCGAACAGCCGGAACGCCGGCCGGACAACTTTGCCGGTGCGGACCCATGATTGGAGCTTGATGTGGCAGAGCATGATGGTGGCCCAACCGCCGATGATGCCCACCGCCGAGATTTCCAGCACGATCTCAAAGACCTGTGACGGGACGACGGCGTTCAATCCAACGCCCACCAGGGTAATGACGGCCGTGAGCAGGATGCCGCCGTAGGGCACGCCGGACGCGCTGATCCGTCCCGTGAATTGCGGAGCCGAGCCGTTCACGGCCATGGAACGGAGGATGCGGCCTGTGGAGTAGAGGCCGGCGTTGAGGCTGGAAAGCGCCGCCGTGAGGACCACGAAGTTCATCACAGAGGCGGAAATAGCTCCAGCCTGCGGATCTCCGAGGTGCGAGAAGAACGTGACAAACGGCGATTCGCCGGATTTGTAGGACGTGAAGGGAAGCAGAAGCGAGAGCAGCAGGACGGAGCCCACATAGAAGACTCCGATGCGGATGACCACGGTGTTCACCGCTTTGGGCATCACCTTGTGGGGGTTGGCCGTTTCTCCTGCGGCGGTGCCTACGAGTTCCACCGCAGCATAGGCAAACACCACGCCGCTGATCGCCAGGAGCGGTGCCACAGCCCCCATGGGGAACATGCCGCCGTTCTCTGCAATGACGTTGAAGCCCGGAACGCCTACATCCGTCCGGCCGCCAAAGACGATAAAGCAGATCCCCACGACGAGGAAGGTCACCAAGGCACCCACCTTGATCATGGCGAACCAGAACTCCATCTCGCCGAAGATCTTCACGGACACCAGATTCAGGGCGAGCACCACCACTAAGGCGATGAGCGCGATCAACCATTGCGGGATGTCGTTGATGGGTGCCCAGTATTGGCCCCAGAACTTCACATAAAGGGCAACGGCAGTGACGTCCACAATGGAGGTCATGGCCCAGTTCAGGAAGTAGAGCCAGCCGGCGGTGTATGCCATTTTCTCGCCGTAGAACTCCCGGGCGTAGGAAACGAATGAACCGGACGTGGGGCGATACAGCACCAACTCGCCCAGTGCCCGGAGGATCAGGAAGGCAAAGAATCCGCACACGGCGTAGACCAGGATCAGAGCGGGCCCGGAACCGTTGAGGCGGCCGCCGGCACCCATGAAGAGCCCGGTACCGATCGCACCGCCGATGGCGATCATCTGGATTTGCCGGGGCTTGAGGGTTTTCCGGTAACCGGATTCCTCTTGGGCGAAAGCGCCCGACGACGTTTCGGCGGCTAAGTCTGCCGGGGAGGGAAGGGTCTGCGTAGACGCAGGGGCGGGTATCACTTCGGGGGTCTCCTTTGACTCCGGTGCCACCTCAGGTGGCTCAATACTCCAAAACGTGGGGCCTGCCTGTTGGAAAAGTGCGGCCGAAATTGGCCGCGCTGCAGGCAGTCTTCGTGGTGTTTGGGACAGTCGTTAACTCTAGGTGGCCTCCGCCGTCGACAAATTGGCTGGCGAACCAAATTCAGGGCCCGGCTCTTGTGCCGGGGGGACAACACTGGTGTTCTGGAGGGCCGGTAATGTTTCTCGCTGTGCGTGTCTGCGTACATGTACCGGCGGAGCCCCTCAATGGCGAGGGAGCGTCCTGCTGAAGTGAACTGATGAGGAGAGGAAGCGATAGCTTCGTTGAAAGCCCTGGAAATTGACGACGACGGTGTCGTCACCTTATTGAGCGATGTCCTTGAAGACCTGGGCGTCCACAACGCACGGTTGCTGCTGGCCCCGGCAGAGGACAACAGAAACGTCCGCGAAACTGTCATTGTTGACGCTGAAGACGACGATGCGATCCGCCCGGGGGCATTGGTCATGCTCATCGGCGCACGGGGACGCGCGGCGCTCCCCGCCCTTCGCAGGATCGTTGCCGACCGTCCTACGGCAGTAGCGGTGAAGGGTAACGAACGCGAGTTGGAAGCCGCAGCAGAG
This sequence comes from Paenarthrobacter sp. GQ52, assembly GCF_059759005.1. Taxonomy (NCBI): domain Bacteria; kingdom Bacillati; phylum Actinomycetota; class Actinomycetes; order Micrococcales; family Micrococcaceae; genus Paenarthrobacter; species Paenarthrobacter sp. GQ52. Next base: position 76,633 of record NZ_JCAXEJ010000010.1, on the reverse strand, counting down.
TTACTACGACCCACGGGCATCGGACTGGTGGCGGTGGCTCCGGGCTTGCGGTGGGACAAATTCGAAAGCATTGCCCTGGACAGGGTCCGCGAAAACGATGTCCTCGAAAACGACGGCCGCTTCAGCGATGTGCCCGGCGAAAGCGCCACGTCAGTGCATCGGGACCTGTTCGCGATCGCCCAAACAACCGCCACGCTGACCAACGGCCATGTGGTCATCGAAGATCCAGGCAATAAGGTGCTTGCCTACTCGCCGGCGTCCAATGATGTTGATGAGCTCCGCAGGCTGTCCATCCTGGCACGGCGGGGGCCTGAAAAATACCAAAAGCTGCTCAAGGAATCAGGGGTTTACAAGCACCTGCAGGCTACTGAAGCGCCTGTGCATGTGGAAGCCAACCCCGATGCGGGTCTTCGGGAGCGCGTAGCAATCGGTATTCATGCCGGCAGCCGTGTGATGGGGTACATCTGGTTGCAGGAAGGTGCGGAACCCTTGGCGGCCAACACGGATCGCATCATGGTGGGAGCCGCCCGCCATGCAGCGATCGAACTGGTCCGGCACCGCAACGAACAGTCCCAATCCATGCGCGAGGACCGGGTCTCGAGCCTCCTGAGCGGCACGGCTCAGGTGCATTCGCAGGCCCAGTCCGCAGGGATTGATCCGTCAAAACCAGCAGCGTTGGTCCTGATCTCCGCGGGCGGGTTGAGCCAGAGCGCCGCCGGCCTCCAGCTACGCAGGGGAGAACTCTCCAAAGTGGCATCAATTCACGCCGCCGCATACAGGCCGGGCGCGGTGGTGGGGGCACTCGGGATGGAAACGGCCATCATCCTTCCCGATCTGGACCCGCTCAAATCCCTTCCTGCCATCAACAGGCTGGTCAACACGATCGTTCGTGACGCCACCACCCACCTTCACTTCCAAGTGCAGGCAGCCGCGGGTCCCATCGTTCCGCGCTTGGACGCCTTGCACGCCACCCTTGATCACGTGCGCAGCGTCCTCAAAGTCATGGAGGCAACTCCCGAAGTCCGCGTGGCCTCCTACAGCGACGTGGAAACCACAGTCCTCACCAGGGAGCTGCTGGAGCTGCTGGAATCACGCACCACCTTGCGTCATGCAGGAATCACCCGGCTGTGCAGCCGCTACCCGGAATTCGCCCTGACCCTCCTGACGTACCTGGAGTTCTTTGGCGACGTGAACCGGTGCGCCGAGGAACTGGCCGTCCACCGCAACACAGTCCACTACAGGCTCCGCCGCGCCTGCGAAGTGGCGGGACTGGACCTGCAATCCGCAGATGAACGCCTCCTGGCGCACCTTCAGATCAGGCTCTGGACCTACGCAGGGACCAAGGGCTAGAACCGTGGACATCCAGAATCTCCTCGACGACATCGTCGGGGCTGTGCAGCCGCATGTCGGCCAGGGCAACGTTGCTGACTACATTCCCCAGCTCGGAGCCGTGGATCCCCAACAATTTGGGATTTCCGTGGCAACCCGGGAGGGCGAGGTCTATTCAGCCGGAGACGCCCACGTGGATTTCTCCATCCAAAGCATCTCCAAGGTTTTCGCGCTCGCCCTGGTGTTGGCCTTTGACGGCGACGGAATCTGGAAACGCGTCTTTCGGGAGCCTTCGGGTAACCCGTTCAACTCGCTGATCCAGCTGGAAAGCGAGGAAGGGATTCCCCGGAACCCCTTCATCAACGCCGGTGCAATCGTGGTGACGGACAGGCTCCTCAGCATCACAGGCAATGCCGCGCACGCAGTGAGGGATCTGATGCGGCAGGAGACCACCAAGGTAAGCATCGATACCGATCACCACGTTGCCGGGTCCGAACTGGCCAATAGCCACCGAAATGCCTCCTTGGCCCATTTCCTGGCGAGCTGCGGCAACCTGGAGAACCCGGTGGACGAAGTCCTGGACTCCTACGCGAAGCAGTGCGCCCTGGCCATGACGTGTGAAGACCTGGCGCTCGCAACCCGCTTCCTGGCGGCCAACGGTTTGGGAACGGACGGCACCCTTTTGCTGTCGCCGGCGCAGACCAAGAGGATCAATGCCGTCATGCTTACCTGCGGAACGTACGACGCCGCAGGCGAATTCGCGTACCGCGTGGGCCTTCCCGGGAAGAGCGGCGTGGGCGGAGGGATCGTGGCCGTGGTTCCCAACAAGTGCTCCATCAGCGTGTGGAGCCCTGGCCTGGGACGGTCCGGGAATTCCGTGGCAGGCGTGGCCGCGCTGGACGAATTCACTACGCGTACTGGCTGGTCGGTCTTTTAGGCGCATTATTGATGGATGACCCCTCAACCGGGAAAGTCCGCAAAAGCCGCACTGGCGCCGGGAACCGAGCCAACCGCCGTCGAGTTCCTGGCACGGCTCAACGCGAGGCAATCCGACGTCGAGCAGGCCAAGTACCAGCGGTATTTCAAGACCGGCGAGGGTGACTACGGCGAGGGTGATTTCTTCATGGGTGTCCGAATGGGCGAGGTCTTCACGCTTGCCAAGGAATTCGCGGCCATGCCCCCGGCTGAGATCGAGAAGCTCTTGGAAGAGGATATCCACGAGGCCCGCGCCGGAGCTGTGAAGATCATGGCGCTGCAAACGCAGAAAAAGAAGACCACGGAAGAGCGGCGCAAGGAACTGTACGAGCTGTACCTGCGCAGGCATGACCGCATTAACAACTGGGACCTGGTGGACTTGGGCGCCGGGCGGGTGGTGGGCGGTTGGCTCATGGATAAGCCGCGGGATCCGCTGTATGACCTGGCCCGTTCGGAGAATATGTGGGAGCGCCGGACGGCTATCGTCGCCACGTCGGCGTTCATCCGCGAAGGCCAGTTGGATGACACATTCGCCATCGCTGGGATCCTCCTTCATGACAAGGAAGACCTCCTCCACAAGGCGGTGGGCGGTTGGGTCCGCGATGCCGGGCGCAGCAGCCGCGAGCGTCTGCTGGCCTTCCTCGACGAACACGCAGCCACCATGCCGCGGACGGCGCTTCGTTACGCGATCGAGCACTTGGGCAAGGAACAGCGCGCCTATTACCTGACGCTAAAAGACAGTGTTTCCCCGAACTAAGCAGGGAACTATGTGACGTTGGATTACCCAGCGTTACCGGGTGTTTCCGAGCCTTTGAAGCATGTTACGGCGCAGCCCTACAGTTTTTTCATGGCAATACAGGACATTTACCCCACCGCGCTGCGGCTGCTCGGCCGCCCGGTGCTGGTGGTTGGCGGCGGCCCCGTTGCGGAGCGCCGCGCCAAGGGACTGCTCGACGCCGGTGCTAAAGTCACCGTGGTCGCTCCCGTTGCCACCGACACACTTCGCGGTCTCGCCACTGCCGGTCTCCTCACCTGGGAGCAGCGCGAGTACCGCACCTCAGACCTCGACGGCGTCTGGTTCGCTCAAACCGCCACTGGCACAGCCGCTGTGGACACCCAGGTAGCTGCCGACGCTGAGGCGCAGCGCATCTGGTGCGTCAACGCCTCGGACCACGAAGCATCAGCCGCCTGGACACCCGCCGTTGCCGTGGTGGACGACGTCAAGATCGCCATCAACGCCGGGGGAGACCCGCGCCGTGCCATGGCCCTCCGCAACGCTGTAGCCACTGCCCTCGAAACCGGTGACCTGCCGCTACGCCGTCATCGCAAGCCGGGAACCGATGGCTCGCTCGGCTCTGTCGCTTTGGTAGGTGGCGGTCCGGGCGACTCGGGACTCATCACAGTCCGCGGCCGTCGACTGCTGGGCCAGGCCGACGTCGTAGTTGCTGACCGTCTTGGCCCGCGCGAGCTGCTCAAGGAACTTGCCCCGGATGTTCGGGTGATCGAGGTAGGCAAGACCCCCGGCCATCATCCCGTGCCGCAGCTCGAGATCAACAGGATCCTCGTGGAGGAAGCCCTCAAGGGCAACCGGGTGGTCCGCCTCAAAGGCGGCGACCCCTACGTCCTGGGCCGCGGCGGTGAAGAAGCGGAGTTCTGCCGCCAGAACGGCGTCGAGGTTGAAGTGGTGTCCGGCGTAACGTCTGCGATTTCCGTTCCGGCGGCCGCGGGTATCCCCGTGACGCACCGCGGCCTGGCCAAGGGCTTCAGCGTGGTGACCGGCCACGAAGAGCTGTCCGAAGTCCCGGCACGCCCCGATCACACTGTGGTGTTGCTCATGGGAGTGGCGCAATTGCGCGATTCCGCGGCTGAGCTGGCGGGCTCGGGTCTGCCTTTGGACACACCAGTAGGTATCGTAGAGAACGGGTATTTGCCGGACCAGCGCGTCACTATCGGCACTCTGGGTACCATCGCGGACCAGGCGGAAGCCGTCGGCGTGGCCAACCCGGCGGTCATTGTGATCGGCGATGTGGTCCGTGTCAGCCCCTTTGCACCGCAGCACTTCAAGACCGCTGACTACAGCACTATTACCCCAAATCGTCCCCGCGTCCGCAGTAACTAGCCCCCCGGCCCAACTAGGTAGCAGATAAGCGCGTTTTGAGCCCTCAAAACGCGCACAACTGCGACCTAGTTGGGATGACTGAACAGAAGAAGGAACACAGCCGTGTCAATTAGCACCCCCGTAGGTTCTGCGGACCGTCCGCTTCGCGTCGCCGTCATCGGCTCCGGCCCGGCCGGCGTTTACGCAGCTGACATCCTGACCAAGAGCGAGGCCGTCAAGAGCGGCGAACTCAACGTCAGCATCGACCTTTTCGACCGCTACCCGGCACCGTACGGCCTGATCCGCTACGGCGTCGCGCCGGACCACCCCCGCATCAAGGGCATCGTCAACGCCCTGCACAAGGTCCTGGACCGCGGCGACATCCGCTTCTTCGGCAACGTTGACTACGGCACTGACATCTCCATCGAGGACCTTCGCAAGCATTACGACGCCGTCATCTTCGCCACCGGCGCCATCAAGGACGCCGACCTGAATATCCCGGGCATCGAACTCGAGGGTTCCTTCGGCGGCGCCGACTTCGTCTCCTGGTACGACGGTCACCCGGACGTTCCCCGCGAATGGCCGCTTGAGGCCAAGGAAATCGCTGTCCTCGGCAACGGCAACGTGGCCCTTGACGTGGCCCGTGTTCTCTCCAAGCACGCCGATGACCTCCTGGTCACCGAAATCCCGGACAACGTATACGCCGGCCTGAAGAACTCCCCGGTCACCGACGTTCACGTCTTCGGCCGTCGCGGCCCGGCACAGGTGAAGTTCACCCCGCTGGAACTCCGCGAACTTTCGCACTCCAAGGACGTGGACATCATCCTCTACGCCGAGGACTTCGAATTCGACGAAGAGTCCGATCGCCAGGTCCAGACGAACAACCAGACCAAGACCATGGTGGGCACGCTCACCAACTGGATCGCCGAGCAGCCCGAGGATCTTTCCGAGCTCACGGCTTCCCGCCGCCTGCACCTGCACTTCCTGCACAGCCCGGTGGAAATCGTCGACTCCCCGGAAACCCCGGGCAAGGTTGCCGGCATCAAGTTCGAGCGCACCGAGCTTGACGGCACGGGCAACGCCCGCGGCACCGGCGAATTCATCGACTACCCGGTCCAGGCCGTGTACCGCTCCATCGGCTACTTCGGTTCGGCCCTGCCGGACGTCGAGTTCGACCACAAGAAGGGCGTCGTCACCAACGACGGCGGCCGTGTCCTGGACGCCGACGGCCAGCATGTACCCGGCCTCTACGCAACGGGCTGGATCAAGCGCGGGCCGGTTGGCCTCATCGGCCACACCAAGGGCGATGCCCTCGAAACCGTCACCTACTTGTTGGAGGACCGCGAAAACCTGCCGGTCGCCGAGGTTCCCGCGGCAGACGCCGTCGTGGATCTGCTCGATGCCCGCGGCGTGAAGTTCACCAGCTGGGAAGGCTGGCTGGCCCTTGATGCACACGAGCTCGCCCTCGGCGCAGCAGCCACCGAGGCCGGCACCTCCCATGGCGTTGAGGTCAAGCGTGAGCGCATCAAGGTTGTCCCGCGCGAGGACATGGTCGACATCTCCCGTGATGGCGTAGCCGCTCAGGTCTAGTTATTCCAGTTCTTTGCTGGCGGGGTCACTCAGTTCGAGTGGCCCCGCCCTGCTTTTAAGCTCGCTCTGTCCCGCCCGGCGGTACCCTGAGTCATGGACGTCGTCGTCATTGAAACTCCGCAGCTGGGCGACCGCAGCTACTTGGTGCATGACGGCTCAGTTGCGTTGGTGATCGACCCCCAGCGGGACATTGACCGGGTGGAAGCTGCGGCTCGTGACGCTGGCGTCCGGATCACCCATGTAGCCGAGACGCACCTGCACAACGACTACGTCACGGGCGGCCTCGTTCTGGCGGAGAAGCATGGCGCTGACTATTTGGTGAACGCCGCTGATGAGGTCTCCTTCACGCGCGTCCCTGTCACGGACGGCCAGGTTCTTCGCGTTGGCCGGCTTTCCGTTTCGGTAGTTGCGACGCCTGGCCACACCCACACACACCTTTCCTATGTGGTGCGGGATGACACGCACGACGGCGGCACGGAGGCCGTGTTTTCCGGCGGCAGCTTGCTTTACGGTTCCGTTGGGAGAACGGACCTGGTCTCTCCGGGGGACACCGCGAAGCTGGCCCATGACCAGTACTCCTCGGTCCGGCGCCTGGTGGATTCGGCGACGCCCGAAGCGGCGCTCTACCCGACGCATGGCTTCGGCTCGTTCTGTTCCATCGGCCCGGCGAGCCATCAAGAGACCTCGACGATCAGTGAGCAAGCCGCGTCAAACCACGCCCTGACAGATCGGGACGAGGACCACTTTGTCTCGCAGTTGCTGCAGAACATCACGGCCTACCCCGCGTACTACGCCCACATGAATCCTCTGAATGCCGCTGGTCCGCACCCTGCAATCCTTGACGTCCCGGACTCCGTGGACGCAAAGGAACTGGGCCGGCGTTTGAGGGCAGGGGAGTGGGTGGTGGACCTCCGGCATCGCGTGGCCTTCGCGGAAAGCCACTTTCAGGGCAGCGTGAGTTTTGAGTACGGCCGTGGGGACAATTTCACCAGTTACCTCGGCTGGGTGATCCCGTGGAACCAGCCACTCACGCTACTGGGCCCACTCAGCGAGGTCGAGAAGGCGATCCGTGACCTGGCGAGGATCGGTATCGACAGCCCGGATGCCGTCGTCGGGCCTGACGCCGCGGTTCTGAACGTTGGTGCGTTGGCGCCCGGGTCCCCACAGGCGAGCTACCTGCACGGGGACTGGAGCTTGTTGCTCAGGGAACGGGAACCGGCAGACGTGGTGCTGGATGTTCGCCGACCGGACGAATTTGGGGCCTCCCATGTCAAGGGTGCCTTGAACGTTCCCGTCTACGAGCTTCTCGGGAAGATTACTGAGCTGCCGGACGCGAGGATCTGGGTGCACTGTGCCACGGGATATCGGGCGAGTGTCGCGGCCAGCCTGCTGGACCGGGCCGGGCGCGAGGTGGTGCTGATCAATGCGAGATTCAGGGATGCGGCCGGGATCGGGATTGAAACCACTCAGCCGTGAAGGAGCCTGGCTAACGCGGGGCCTGGTCTGCGCAGAAATCCAGGTTCCGGTACACGCTCTGGACGGCGGCATCGGGGTCGTGTGCCTCCAAGGCGTCCACCAGTTCGTCGTGGCCTTCGCGCGGGATACCGTTGAAGCCTTCCTTGCGTTGCTGCCGGAGGAGGTCGTTGTGGAACACTCCGCCGAACGAAACGTACAGCTGATGGAGCAATGGATTCCCTGAAGCCAAGGCAACGCGTTCGTGGAATTCCCAGTCGGCACTGGCCCACGTGGGGTAGTCCTCGGCTTGCCAGGCATCGTGGCGGAGCGCGAGGAGGCGGCGCATCTCGGCCAGGTCCTCGGCGGTAGCGTGCTTGGTGGCCAATCGGGCAGCCTGGGTGTCCAGGCCGAGCCGGACCTCCACGATGTGTTCCTGAGTGTGCTCCAGGTACATGCGCTGCGCCGCGCCGGACATCTCACTATTGGCCCGCACGTAGGTGCCATCCCCGCGCCGGACTTCCAGCATGCCGGAGTGGGCCAGCGCCTTGATGGCCTCGCGCAGGGTTCCCCGCGAAACACCTAAGGTGGACATGAGCTCTGGCTCGGCTGGGATTCGCTCCTGGAGCGGCCATTCACCGGACTTGATCATGTCCCGCAGCTTGGCGGTGATCTCCTCGGCAAGGGCCGGGCGATGCGAAGGGGTCAGGGTCATGCTGTCCTCGGTCCGGTCTTGGTGGCAGTGCGCTTGCTCGTGAGCAGGTGGCAGGTAACCATGAGCGCCACGGCCACGATGGACAGCAGGCTCAGCGGCAGCACCCAGCCGCCGGTGGCGCTGTGGAGCAGCCCCATGCCAAAGGGGCCTATTGCCGCAATCAAGTATCCCAGCGATTGGGCGATGGTGGAGAGCGCGGTGGTTTCCGCCGTCGAACGTCCGCTGCGGCTAATGATCACCAGGACCAGCGGGAAGATGCCCAAGCCGAAGCCGAAGAGCACTGCGGGTACAACCGCCAGCGACGTCGGCAACCAGACCATCGCGGCGATGGCCAGCAAGGTGGAGCTGCTGGCGAGATACAGTGCGGGGCGGAGCATGCGGGGGCGGGAGCCGAAGGCGAGCAGGATCATGCCGGCAGCGACGGAGACCAACTGCATCACGCCGAACTGCAGGCCGCTTTCGGAGGCGCTGAGGCCTTGCGACGTCAGGATGTAGGCGAACCAGCTCATTACTGCGTAGGCAAGGAACGCCTGGAAGGTGAAGATCGCGGTTATCAGGATGCCGAGGCGGGTACGCAGCAACGGCCACATGGACACCCGCGGACGGTCCGTTTTGGTGGAGTTGCGGTGGGTGTGGAGGACAACCGGCAGGAAGCCCAGCAGGGCCGCGACGCCAAGGATTCCCCAAGCGGCCAGGCCCATGGACGGCGAGCCGAGTTCCTGAGCCAAAGGCACGCTTACGGCTGCAGCGAAGGTAGCGCCCCCGGACATGGTGAAAGTGTAGAGACCCGTCATCATGGAGGTGCGCTCTGAGTAGTGCTCACGGATGAACGACGGCATGGCCACGTTGCACACGGCCAGGCCGGACATCGCCAGGACGGTGCCTCCAAGGAGCGCGCCCGTTACCGGAACGCCACGCACCAGCAAACCGCCGGCCAGCAGGGCCAAGGCGATGGCGATGGCTTTCTCGACACCCACACGCCGGGTCAGCCAGGACGTTCCCATGCCCGCAACCGCAAAGCACAGCAGCGGGATGGAAGGCAGAATGGACGCCACCAGGGCGCCGTAACCCAACACCTGCTGCAGGTCGTGGAACAGGGCAGCGGCGCTGGTGATGCCCGCGCGCAGGTTCAGGCCGATGAGCACCACCGCAATAATGCCGACGACGGCGACGACGCGCGTCTTGGGGACTGCGGAACTAGCCGAAAGCGCAGGGGCAGCCTGAGCGGGGCTCACAGTAGGGATGTTTCCGGTGCTGGGGGTAAGAGGAGTCGTCGCGGCCATATCTAAAGGTTAGACGTTTGACGTCTAATGTCTACGGTTTTGTGGCGAAGCTCTCCGCGCGAGCTTGAGGGGCCTAGCGAGGGTTGCGCGAGCCCAAGCGCTGGACCGCCAAGGCCAGCCACAGCTGCACACGGTCCTGCGTCTGGGAGGGGTCGTAGCCCGTCAATTCGGTGATCTGTGCCAGGCGGTAGCGCACAGTGTTTCGGTGCAGGGTGAGGGCTTCGGCCACAGCTGCTACTGAGCCGTTGTGGTTGAGGTAGCTCTCCAGTGTGGCCACCAGTTCGGCCCCGTGGGCGGCGTCGAACTTCCGCAGCGGCGTGAGGGACTCGCTGGCCATATCCGCCAACGGAACATCCTCGCTGGCAAGCAGCAGGGATGTCAGGCTCAGGCGCTCCGGCTCGTTGACCGGCAAGCCGTGCGCCACGGCGTCGCGCGCTTCAAAGTAGCTCCAACGCAGGCCGTTCGGCTTCGTGTAGGCGCCGCCGATACCTATGACGGCGTGGATGCCGGCTTCCTGCAGGTGATCGCTAAGGCTCTTGGCCAAAGCGGTGGCCGAACTGCCGTCGTCGCTGATGACAGTGACAAGGTCCTTCCCGACGACGGCGCTGACGCCGGCTTCCAGCGCCTGGGGCAGGGAGATGCTGATCAGTTGTTTGTGGTGTGCCGTGGACTCTGCCACGAGCACAACGTTCTTCCGGGTGCTGTTGATGCCGACGCCTGCCAGGCGCCGGGCGGCCTCGATGCTCTCAAGGGTGCCGTGGATGACGTCGTCCAAGACCTGACCGGCCATGGCGCGCTGGGCCTGGCGCTGCTTGACCATGTTGTTGAGCTCCACGCTGATCAGGTTTTGCGCGTAGCTGACGATGCCGGAGTCGACGAACGGCTGCCGCAACCAAAGCGTGCAGGCATCCCTGCGGCCGGTGGGAATCGGATACGAAGCCCAGCCATCCGCCGTCGGGGCCGGCTTCCCCGCCACGCTGTTGTAGAGCTGCGCGCTGAACTGGGTGAGCACCACATCAGTGCGGAGCATGCTGCCCAGTTGCTTGAGAAGTTCGTTCAGGCCTCCGCCGGTGAGGAGGGAGCGTGCCAGGATCTGGTGTCCGGCGAGGAGTCGTTCCAAGTTGGAATAATGGTCGGCAGAGTGCGATTCCGCCACGAGTTTGCCGATCGCGATGAAGGGGATCTCGTAGGGGACTTCCACCAGGGGCAAGCCCCAGCGGTTGGCTTCCGCAATGAGTGCTTCCGGGACGGACTCGTGGGTGAGGCCGATGCCAAAACCGATCCCGACGGCACCAGCGCGTTGGGCCTGGCGGACGAATCGTCGCTGGTCGGCGGCGCTCTTGAGGCGCAGGCCGGTGGTGAGGACCAGCTCTCCGCCGCTGAGGAAACGCTGGGGGTCTTCCAATTCCGTCACCGCAACCCAACTGATGTCCTGGTTCCACGTGGTTTCGGCAAGGCCGGCTTGGCGGAGTTTCAGGGAGGGGACAGCGACGAGCGAAGCGAGGGACATTGCCATGCTTTCAAGCGTAACCCGGCACTGGGCAAGCGCACTAAGCGGGGGGTCCTTGTGTGTGCAGCTGGCTATTCCTTGGACCCCCTCCCTGGCATAGGCTCTGATCAGCTAAACCCATGCCCAGACTCCGAAAGAGGGTTGCACACCGTGGTTCAAACCTTGCAGAACTTCATCAACGGCGAATTCGTTACGCCGGCAGGTACGGGTCTCCTGGACATCGTGAACCCCGCCACCGGGGAAATCGTTGCCAAGTCGCCCATTTCGGTTCAGGCCGATGTGGACGCCGCCATGACCGCGGCCAACCAGGCTTTCAAGTCGTGGAAGAAGGCCACTCCCGGCCAGCGCCAGCTGATGCTCCTCAAGCTCGCAGACGCCGTCGAGGCCAATAGCGATGAACTCGTGGAAGCCCAGCACCGCAACACCGGTCAGGTCCGTTCCCTGATCGCCTCCGAGGAAGTTGCCGCAGGTGCTGACCAGCTCCGCTTCTTCGCCGGTGCCGCGCGCATCATCGAAGGCAAGTCCGCAGGCGAATACTTCGAGGGCCACACCTCCTACGTACGTCGCGAACCGATCGGCGTCGTAGCCCAGGTTGCTCCGTGGAACTACCCGTTCCTCATGGCCATCTGGAAGATCGGCCCCGCCCTGGCCGCAGGCAACACAATTGTCCTGAAGCCTTCCGACACCACCCCTGAGTCCACCTTGGTGCTGGCACGCCTGGCCGGCGAGATCTTCCCGGCCGGTGTCCTCAACGTTGTCCTGGGCACCGGCGAAACCGGCGCCATGATGGTTGACCACAAGGTCCCCGGCCTGGTGTCCATCACGGGCTCCGTCCGCGCCGGCATTGCTGTGGCAAGCGGCGCAGCCAAGGGCCTCAAGCGGGCCCACCTGGAACTTGGCGGCAAGGCTCCGGCCATCGTCTTCAAGGATGCCGACATCAAGAAGAGTGCCGCGGCCATCGCCGAGTTCGCGTTCTTCAACGCAGGCCAGGACTGCACGGCCATCACCCGCGTGTTGGTGGAGGACTCCGTCCACGACGACGTCGTGGCAGCGATGGTGGAGCACACCAAGACCCTTCACACGGGTTCGCAGAACGACGAAGACAACTACTTCGGCCCGCTCAACAACGTGAACCACTTCAACGCCGTGACCTCCGTGGTGGAGAACCTCCCGGCGAACTGCAAGATCGAAACCGGTGGCCACCGCGCAGGCGAGAAGGGTTTCTTCTTCGAGCCCACCATCATCTCCGGCGCCAAGCAGACTGACGACATCGTGCAGAAGGAAACCTTCGGCCCGGTCATCACCGTCCAGAAGTTCAGCACCGAAGAAGAAGCGCTCGAACTGGCCAACGACGTCGAATACGCCTTGGCTTCCAGCGTCTGGACCACCGACCACGGCACGGCCATGCGCATGAGCCGCGACCTGGACTTCGGTGCGGTCTGGATCAACACCCACATCCTCCTGACGGCAGAGATGCCGCACGGCGGCTTCAAGCAGTCCGGCTACGGCAAGGACCTCTCCATGTACGGCGTTGAGGACTACACGCGCATCAAGCACGTGATGTCTGCGCTCGACGCGTAACCCGTACCTTCACCAGAGCTTCCCAGAAAGGCAACCACCTCATGACCACCACCGCGAACGAACTCTCGTACCGCATCGAGCAGAAGCGCAACATCAACGGCGCCTTCCCCGGCCCCAAGTCGCAGGCACTGGCCGAGCGTCGCGCCGCCGTCGTTGCTGCAGGCGTCGCCTCGGGCGTCCCCGTTTACGTTGAAGACGCCGACGGCGGCATCATCCGCGACGTCGACGGCAACTCCTTCATCGACCTCGGTTCCGGCATCGCCGTGACCAGCGTCGGCGCGTCCGACCCCGCCGTCGTCGCCGCTGTCCAGGAAGCTGCTGCGCACTTCACGCACACCTGCTTCATGGTCACCCCGTACGAGGGCTACGTTGCAGTTGCCGAGCAGCTCAACCGCCTCACCCCGGGTGACCACGCCAAGCGCACCGTGCTGTTCAACTCCGGCGCTGAAGCCGTAGAGAACGCCGTCAAGGTTGCACGCCTGGCCACCGGCCGCGATGCGGTCGTAGCTTTCGACCACGCTTACCACGGCCGCACCAACCTGACCATGGCACTGACCGCCAAGGCCATGCCGTACAAGACCAACTTCGGCCCGTTCGCGCCCGAGGTCTACCGCATGCCCATGAGCTACCCGTTCCGTGAAGAGAACCCGGAAATCACCGGTGCCGAGGCCGCCAAGCGCGCCATCACCATGATCGAGAAGCAGATCGGTGGCGACCAGGTTGCCGCGATCATCATCGAGCCCATCCAGGGTGAAGGCGGCTTCATCGTTCCGGCCGAAGGCTTCCTCCCGGCACTGTCCGCATGGGCCAAGGAAAAGGGCATCGTCTTCATCGCTGACGAGGTCCAGTCCGGTTTCTGCCGCACGGGCGAATGGTTCGCTGTTGACCACGAAGGTGTTGTCCCGGACATCATCACCATGGCCAAGGGCATTGCCGGCGGCCTCCCGCTGTCCGCTATCACCGGCCGCGCAGACCTGCTCGACGCCGTCCACCCGGGCGGCTTGGGCGGCACCTACGGTGGCAACCCGGTTGCTTGCGCCGCAGCACTCGCAGCCATCGACACCATGGAACAGCACAACCTCAACGGCCGTGCACGCCACATCGAAGAGCTCGCCCTGGGCAAGCTCCGCGAACTGGCAGCCGAAGTTTCCGTGGTTGGCGACATCCGTGGCCGCGGGGCCATGCTGGCCATCGAGCTCGTCCAGCCCGGTTCCAAGGAGCCGAATGCTGAGCTCACCAAGGCTGTTGCTGCCGCTTGCCTCAAGGAAGGCGTCGTCATCCTGACCTGTGGCACGTACGGCAACGTGATCCGCCTGCTCCCGCCGCTGGTCATCAGCGACGAACTGCTCATCGACGGCCTCGAGGTCCTCGCAGCAGCCATCAAGGCTCACGCGTAAGACTTCACGCTTGTTTTTGGAGGAGGGCCGGGGACACCCCGGCCCTCCTCCTGCGTTTAAGCGGATTCTGTTTAGCTGGCTCCACCGCCGAGTTCGTGGGAATGCGCCGAGTTCGCTGGAGCGTTCCCGCGTTCTGGCACCGTTCCCGCGATCTCGGGGCACTTGGGCTTGTTGCAGGGGAGGATGGCACGCCGAGTTCGCGGGAAGGCGGCGAGTTCGCTGGAGCTAACCCGCGTTCTGGCACCGTTCCCGCGATCTCGCTGTTCCCGCCCGTGTTACGGCTCGCCTCGCGGTTGTCCGCCAGCCCCGGCCTACAACGCAGGGAGTACCGAACAAGGGCGGGAATGAGGGGCTTACTAGCCAGCAGCCGCCAGCCGGGCCCTCTTTTTCAGCACCGAGTTCTTCCGTGTGGTGCGAAGCATGTCGATGGTCAGCAGCACCAGCGCCAACCACACCACGCAGAAACCGATCCAGCGGGCAGTGGTCATGGTCTCGTTGAACACGGTCAGCGCCACCACGAATTGGAGGACCGGCGCGAAGTACTGCAGCAGGCCGATGGTGGTCATCGGAAGACGGCGGGCTGAGGCGCCGAAGAACAGGAGGGGTACGGCCGTGATGACACCGGAAGCCACCAGCAGCCAGAAGTGGCCCGCGCCCAGCGTGGTAAGGGTTTCGACGCCGGTTACCGAGAGGACAACCATGGTGATGGCTGCAAAGGGAGCCAGCACCACCGTTTCCACGCTGAGGCTCGTGAGTGCGTCCACCTTGGGCCCGACACGCTTTTTCACGAAGCCATAGAGCCCAAAGCTGAAGGCCAGGATCAGGGCAATCCACGGGAGCTGTCCGTAGGAGAATGTCAGGACGCCCACGGCCACGAAGCCGATGCCTACAGCTGCCCACTGCAGGGGACGCAGCTTTTCTTTGAGGACGAAAACGCCGAGCAAAACCGAGACCAACGGGTTGATGAAGTAGCCCAGGGACGTCTCAACGGCGTGGCCCGTGGTGACCCCGAAAGTGTAGGTGAGCCAGTTGATGGCAATCAGAATTGCCGCCAGGGCCAAAGGACCGAACACGCTGCTGTCCTTCACCGCCGCCCAGAATGTTTTCCAAGCGCGCGTGATGGTGATGAGCAGTGCACAGAAGAGCAAGGACCAAACGATCCGGTTGGCCACGATCTCGATAGCGCTGGCCGGCATGAGGACGAAGAAGTACAGCGGAAGCAGGCCCCATAGACCGTAAGCGCCAATGCCGAACAGGATTCCCGCCGTCGACTCGCTCCGCACAGGCTTGCTGTCGGTTTTAGCGGAACCGCCGGTACCTCCACCGCCGCCCCCGACTGTCGTCGTCGTCGTTGGCTGGTTTGAAGAGGGAGAGCTGGCAGCTATCTGATCCGGAGTCGACACATTGTCGCCAACACCGCCTGCACGCGCAATATTCCGCAATCTTTATCAATTTCTGTGACTCCTGCCATATAGGCGGTCCGGCGTAGGGTCGACATCTAGAATTGGAATCTGCGCGCCCCAACAACGGCGTGGCTCACTGCTTCGGAAGGGTAACGGTGTCCAACTCAGCCGCAACAACCCCCAATCGTCCGCTTCGCGTTGCGATCGTTGGTGCAGGACCCGCGGGCGTGTACGCCGCGGACATCCTGACGAAATCGAACGAGGTCAAAGACGGGCATGTGGAGGTCAGCATCGATCTCTTCGAGGCATATCCGGCACCATACGGCCTGATCCGCTACGGAGTGGCGCCGGATCACCCGCGGATCAAGGGCATCGTGAACGCGCTCCACAAGGTATTGGACCGCGGCGATATTCGCTTCCTCGGCAACGTGACCTACGGCAAGGACCTTACTCTCCACGATTTCCGTGCGTTCTACGACGCCGTGATCTTCTCCACGGGTGCCATCAAAGACGCCGACTTGAGGATCCCCGGCGTCGAACTGGAGGGATCCTTCGGCGGAGCCGACTTCGTGTCGTGGTACGACGGCCACCCGGACGTTCCCCGGGACTGGCCCCTGGATGCCAAGGAAATCGCCGTGATCGGCAACGGCAACGTGGCCTTGGATGTGGCCCGCATGCTGGCCAAGCATCCCGAGGAACTCCTGGTTACGGAGATCCCGGACAACGTCTACGCGGGGCTCAAGCAGTCGCCGGTCACCGACGTTCACGTCTTCGGCCGCCGTGGCCCGGCCCAGGTGAAGTTCACGCCGTTGGAGCTGCGCGAGTTGTCCCACTGCAAGGACGTGGACATCGTCCTGTACCCGGAGGACTTCGAGTTCGACGAAGCCTCGGATGAAGCCATCAGGACAAACAACCAGATCAAGACCATGGTCAACACCATGACCAACTGGCTGGTGGAGGAGCACGCGGAATCGGAACAGCCGTCATCGCGGCGCCTGCACCTGCACTTCCTGCACAGTCCCGTGGAGATCCTCGACTCGCCTGAGACGCCCGGCAAGGTCTCGGGCATCAAATTCGAGCGCATGCAATTGGATGGAACCGGCAACGTCAAAGGCACCGGCGAGTTCATTGAATACCCGGTCCAATCCGTCTACCGCGCCATCGGCTACCACGGTTCCCCGTTGGAGGAACTTGAGTACGACGCCCGCCGGGGCGTCATACCGAACGACGGCGGTCGCGTCCTGGACGCCGACGGCAAGCCCGTGCCGGGAATTTACGCCACCGGCTGGATCAAGCGCGGACCGGTCGGGCTGATCGGCCACACCAAGGGTGATGCCCTGGAGACCATCGGCTTCCTCCTCGAGGACAGGCTCAATCTGCCCCCGGCGGAAAACCCGGATCCGCAGGCCATCATCGACCTCCTTGAGGAACGCGGCGTCGAATACACCACGTGGGAAGGCTGGAACAGGCTTGACGCCCACGAAGCCGCCCTTGGTGCTGAGTGGACCGCCGGCGAAGGTAACGGTGTGGTCCGCGAGCGCATCAAGGTTGTGCCACGCGAGGAAATGATCCGGATCTCCCGAGGCTGACATTCATCTCCACCCGAACTAGACTTCTCGGTACCGTCCCGCCCACCACATGTGCAGCGCACTGTAATTGCGGATTACCAGGGAGTTCGATGAGGAATCCAGTCCATCCGCCGGTTCCGGGCAGCGATGCCGCGGAGCTGTTGCAGAAGCGTGCCCTCACGGGCCACGAGCGTTTGGACTCCTTGCGCCTCGGGATGCCTGAAGACATCGTCGGATTGCGCCGCTTGGTACGAGAATCCTGGCAACGCTCGGCAACTCTGCAGGCCAACCCGGACGTGGCCGAGGCGCCGCTCGCAATGGACCGCGATGAGCTTGAGGAGTACCGCAGGCAGCACCCGTTGGCGACGATCATGCCGGTGATCAAGAAGCTTTTGGTTCAGCCCAGCCATGACAGCGGGCTGCTGGTGGCAGTGGGTGACGACGTCGGCCGGCTCCTGTGGGTGGATGGCGATCCTGTGATGCAGCGCCGGGCTGAAGGCATGATGTTCGTCGCCGGTGCCGACTGGTCCGAGGCTTCCGTAGGGACCAGCGCACCTGGGACTGCACTGGCCCTGGACCGCAGCATCCAGATTTCAGGGGCGGAACACTTCAAGCGCTCCGTCCATCCTTGGAGCTGCACGGCGGTTCCTTTTCACGACCCCGACTCCGGTGCCGTCCTGGGCGTTGTGGATATCACGGGCACGGAAACTGCCGTCGCCGCGCACACCCTTTCGTTGGTGGAGGCTACCGTTGCCGCCGCCCAGGCGCAGCTCCGCATTGAACGACTGACGCTCGCCGCCGCCGTCAAGGACAAACCCCGACGCCGGAGCGCGGTCGCTGCCTCTGGTCACGCGCTCTACCGGAACAGCCTCCAGTTGTTGGGCCGTGACCAAGCCCTGCTCAGTATCAACGGACGGACGGTTTCCCTGTCTGCCCGGCACAGCGAAATCCTTGCCATCCTGAGCAACCACCCTGCCGGGCTCAGCGCTGAAGACCTGTGCACGCAGCTGTATCCGGGCGACGGCTCCAACGTGACCCTGCGGGCGGAAATGGTGCGGCTCCGCAAAGTCATCCAGGAACTCAGCCCGGAGGCGGTCCCCGGATCCCGTCCTTACCGCCTGCCGGTTGAGCTGTTGCCTGACTCCGGCCAGGTCCTCAGCTGCCTCCAGCGCGGCGCCCACCGCATTGCCCTGGAAATCTACAAAGGCGGGCTCTTACCACGCTCGGAGGCGCCCGGCGTCGTGCAGTTGCGCGAACGGGTCTCGCACCTGCTGCGCGAGGCGCTGCTCAGCGACGGCAGCGTCGATTCGCTCCTCAAGTACGCTGAACTGCCTGAGGCGAAGTACGACGTCGACCTCCGCCTTGCCGTCCTGAAGCTGCTGCCGCCGCGCTCACCCAAGCGGGCCGCCGTCGTGGCCGACCTTGAACGGATCGAAACGGAAATGACAGCGTGAGCTGACTCACATGGTTGCAACGTAGCTGCAACCTCCCTGCTCCTAGGCTCGGATCAATGGCGACAGCCACCGTGATTCGCAGCAAAGGAGCTAGCAATGACTGTTTATGCACAGCCGGGTGCCGAGGGTTCGAAGGTCACCTTCAAGGACCGCTACGAGAACTGGATCGGCGGCGAATGGGTTGCCCCGGTCAAGGGCGCCTACTTCGAGAACATCACCCCCGTCACGGGCAAAGCCTTCTGCGAAGTTGCCCGTGGTACCTCGGAGGACATCGAGCTGGCGCTGGACGCCGCCCATAAGGTTGCACCCTCCTGGGGCAAGACGTCGGCCACCGAACGCGCGGCCATCCTGAACAAGATCGCAGACCGCATCGACGAGAATGTGGAGCTTCTCGCGGTGGCGGAAACGTGGGACAACGGCAAGCCCGTCCGCGAAACCCTGAACGCTGATATCCCGTTGGCTGCCGACCACTTCCGTTATTTCGCCTCCGCAGTCCGCGCGCAGGAAGGTCATCTCTCGCAGCTGGACGAGGACACCACGGCCTACCACTTCAAGGAACCGTTGGGCGTCGTTGGCCAGATCATCCCGTGGAACTTCCCCATCCTCATGGCCGTGTGGAAGCTGGCACCGGCGCTCGCAGCCGGCAACGCTGTGGTTCTCAAGCCCGCCGAGCAGACGCCCACGTCCATCCTGGTCCTCATGGAACTCATCGGAGACCTCCTGCCGGCAGGTGTGGTGAACGTCGTCAACGGTTTCGGCGTGGAGGCTGGAAAGCCTCTCGCTTCAAGCTCCCGGATCCGTAAGATCGCCTTCACGGGTGAAACCACCACGGGCCGCCTCATCAGCCAGTACGCGTCCAACAACCTCATTCCCGTCACCTTGGAACTGGGTGGCAAGAGCCCGAACATCTTCTTCGATGACGTCGCCGCCCAGAACGATGCTTTCTACGACAAGGCGCAGGAAGGCTTCACACTCTTTGCCTTCAACCAGGGCGAGGTCTGCACCTGCCCGTCCCGTGCACTGGTCCAGGAAGGCATCTACGACTCCTTCATGACGGATGTCGTGGCCCGGACCAACAAGATCATCCAGGGAAACCCGCTGGACACCGACACCCAGGTAGGTGCCCAGGCCTCGAATGACCAGTTGGAGAAGATCCTGTCCTACATCGACATCGGAAAGCAGGAAGGCGCCAAGGTCCTCACCGGTGGTGCCCGGGCCGAGCTGTCCGGTGACCTGGCGGGTGGCTACTACGTCCAGCCCACCATTTTCGAAGGCCACAACCGGATGCGCATCTTCCAGGAGGAGATCTTCGGTCCGGTGGTGTCCGTGACCAAGTTCAGTGACTACAACGACGCCATCGGAATCGCCAACGACACCCTCTATGGGCTGGGTGCCGGAGTCTGGTCGCGTAACGGAAATGTCGCCTACCGCGCGGGCCGGGAAATCCAGGCCGGCCGTGTGTGGGTCAACAACTACCACGCCTACCCGGCAGGTGCCGCCTTCGGTGGCTACAAGTCCTCAGGTATTGGCCGTGAGAACCACGCCATGATGCTGGACCACTACCAGCAGACCAAGAACCTCCTGGTCAGCTACAACGAGAACAAGCTCGGCTTCTTCTAAACCGTCCTGTTTATCGATCAAAGGAGATCGTCAATGACCAGCACCATGCAAGCTGCAGTAGTAACAGAGTTCGGAACCGACCTTAAGGTCATGGAGGTGGAACGCCCGACGCCGGGTCCCGGCCAGGCGCTGGTCCGCCTCATCACCTCCGGGGTATGTCATACCGACCTCCATGCCGCCGAAGGCGACTGGCCGGTCAAGCCCACACCGCCCTTCATTCCCGGACACGAAGGTGTCGGTGAAGTGGTGGCTCTGGGCGAGGGTGTCACGGACGTTGCCGTGGGCGATCTTGTGGGGAACGCCTGGCTGTGGTCCGCCTGCGGAGACTGCCAGTACTGTCGCACCGGTTGGGAAACCCTGTGCGAGTCTCAGCAGAACGGTGGTTACAGCGTTGACGGCTCGTTCGGCGAGTACATGCTGGTTGACACGCGCTTTGCTGCCCGCATCCCGGAAGGCTCGGACCCGGTGGAAGTCGCGCCGGTTCTGTGTGCCGGGGTCACGGTCTACAAGGGCCTGAAGATGACCGAGGCCAGGCCTGGTCAGTGGGTCACCATCTCCGGCATCGGGGGACTGGGGCACATCGCCGTGCAGTATGCGGTGGCCATGGGGCTCCGGGTCGCGGCGGTGGACATTGCCGATGACAAGTTGGCACTGGCCCGCGAACACGGCGCCGAGTTGACCGTCAACGCCCTGCATGAGGATCCGGCAGAGGTCATCCAACGTGAAACGGGTGGCTGCCATGGTGTCCTGGTGACAGCGGTTCACCCTTCGGCGTTCGGCCAGGCGATCGGTATGGCGCGCCGTGGTGGAACGATCGTTTTCAATGGGTTGCCTCCGGGAGACTTCCCTGCGCCGATCTTCGAGATCGTCCTCAAGGGCCTTACGGTCCGCGGCTCGATCGTGGGAACACGGCAGGACCTGGAGGAAGCACTGGAGTTCTACGCCCAGGGAAAGATCAAGCCAACGGTCTCCACCCGGGAACTCTCCGAAGTCAACGCGGTCTTTGACGAGATGAAGCACGCCAAGATCGACGGCCGAGTGGTCCTGAAGTTCTGATGGACAACACCAGCTTGGAAGCTGCGGTGACGCTGCCCGGGGAGGATTTCTCCCGGGTGGCGCTCACCGCGGTGTCCCTGGAACTCCTCCGCAAACTTTGGGACCAGCACGGGCCACTCATGTTCCATCAGTCGGGTGGTTGCTGCGACGGCTCTGCACCTATGTGCTATCCCGCGGGGGAGTTCCTCACCGGCGACTCTGATGTCCTTCTGGGCCGCTTCGATATCGGAGCCGGAGGAGAGCGGCAGCCCTTGGAGTTTTGGATGTCCAAGGAGCAGTTCAACTACTGGTCCCACACCCATCTGACCGTGGATGTCGTGAACGGCCGCGGCAGTGGATTCTCGGTGGAGTCACCCGAGGGCAAACGTTTCCTGATCCGTTCCACCCTCATGGACTGGGACGTTCCAAGCGTTTAAGGGCCCATGGCTGGTGTGACGGGGACAACGCGTCCCTGTCACACCAGCCACAGCAGTCACGCTGATTTGGGGGTCGTCTCACTATCTGGGATAAATATGGCCGTCCATTGGCCGGACACTATTCTTGATGAGTCCTATACCACTCCCATCCAGAATGTGGCATTTTTATGAACATTTTCAGGACCAAGTCAATCGAGCAGTCGATCGCCGATGCCGACGAACCCGGTCGCAAGCTTAAGCGCAGCCTGAGCACCTGGGACCTCATGATCATGGGCGTCGCCGTTGCTGTCGGCGCCGGGATCTTCTCAGTGGGCGCCAAGGCTGCCGCGAACTTTGCCGGCCCTGCCGTCACCATCTCCTTCGCCATCGCCGCTGTCACGTGTGCTTTGGCCATCATGTGCTACGCGGAATTCGCTACAGCGATCCCCGTGGCAGGCTCCGCCTACGTATTCACGTACGCCACCATGGGCGAGGTCCTCGCGTGGATCATCGGCTGGAACCTCATCCTTGAACTTTTCACCGCCGCAGCCGTGATCGCAAAGTACTGGGGCATTTACCTTAGTACGGTCTTCGGCCTGATGGGCGTGGAAATGCCGCCGTCAATCCAGGTGGCTGGTGTTGATCTCTACTGGGGTGCCTTCCTCATCGTCGCGATCTTCACCGTCCTGCTGGTGCTGGGGACAAAGCTGTCCGCCCGCGTTGGCAACGTCTTCACGCTGATCAAGATCGCCGTGGTGCTGTTCGTGATCGTTGTTGGCTTCAGCTACGTGAAGTTCTCCAACTACACCCCCTTCATTCCTGCCTCCGAGCCCACCGACTCCGGCGCCGCCGACGTCATGAAGCAGTCCTTCTTCGGCTTCCTCACGGGTGCTGCTCCGGCCCAGTACGGAACACTCGGCGTCTTTGCCGGCGCAGCTTTGGTGTTCTTCGCCTTCATCGGCTTTGACGTGGTGGCAACCTCCGCGGAAGAGGTCAAAAACCCGCAGAAGACCCTTCCCCGCGGTATTTTCGGTGGCCTTGCAGTGGTTACGCTGCTCTACATCCTGGTGTCCCTCGCACTGACCGGCATGGTGTCCTACACGCAGTTGGCCGAGGTGAAGAACCCCACCCTGACCACGGCTTTCGAGGCCGTGGGCAACACCGACGCTGCCAAGATCATCGCGTTCGGTTCCCTGGTGGGCCTGACCACGGTGATCATGGTGCTGCTCATGGGCCTGTCCCGCGTGGTCCTGGCCATGAGCCGCGACGGCCTCCTGCCCCGCTCGCTGTCCAAGACCAGCGAAAAGCGCTCGACGCCGGCCCGGTTGCAGATCATTTGTGGTGCGGCCGTGGCCCTGGTGGCTGGCGTTACCAAGGTGGACCTGCTAGAGGAAATGATCAACATCGGAACGCTGTCCGCGTTTGTGATGGTCAGCCTGGGCATCCTGGTATTGCGCAAGAAGCGGCCTGACCTCAAGCCAGCCTTCCGGGTCCCGTTCGGGAAGGTTCTGCCGTGGGTCTCCGCAGTCCTCTGCTTCTATCTCATGACCAACCTGGCCGTGGAAACCTGGATCTTCTTCGCGATCTGGCTGGTCATCGGCATGGCCATCTACTTCGCCTACGGCCAGCGCCACTCGCGGTTGAATGAGAAATTCGCCGCAGCCAAGGCCTCCGTCAATGGTGCCGCCGAAAGCCGCCAGGCCAAGGGCGACGAGGACGAGGACAGCTACACCAAGGTTTAGACCAATGTGAGCAGCTTGTCGGACAGCTGAGCGATATTGAAGTACGGGACGCCCGGAGACCATAGGTTTCCGGGCGTTCCCGCGTTACGGCGCCGCATGCTCACCGACCCATTCCACCAGCGGCCTCAGCTCTTCCCAACGGGCAGCAATCTCGTCACGGGCTGCGGGAGTAGACAACCAGTCCGGCTGACCCACCTCAACGCTGGCGGACAAGGAC
The DNA here is from genome assembly GCF_059759005.1 of Paenarthrobacter sp. GQ52. Taxonomy (NCBI): domain Bacteria; kingdom Bacillati; phylum Actinomycetota; class Actinomycetes; order Micrococcales; family Micrococcaceae; genus Paenarthrobacter; species Paenarthrobacter sp. GQ52. The sequence continues at coordinate 53,248 of NZ_JCAXEJ010000010.1, read as the reverse complement.
TTGTGCTTGAGCAGCTCTGCGCGTGGATGTTCTTTGTCGAAACCCCGTGGAACGGTCTTGAGGGTCTCACCCTCAACGGCGAAGCCGGCCGCTGCCACCGCATCGACGATTCCCTGCAGCGCCAATCCACTATCAGGAGCATCCACTGCGGCCCGGAAACGTGCCAGTTGGGCAGGCGTGTGGGAGTGGTAGCCGCCGCCGATCAGCAGACCGTCGGCACTGATCTGGAGATAGAAGCCGACGCCTTCCTGGCTGGCAGCGAAGGCGCCTTGCGCTGTCTTGTACGGTGACTTGTCCTGGGAGAACCTGATGTCCCGGTTGGGCCGGAAGATCTTTGCCGGCCCGAACTTCGGCTCCAGCTCCGAAAGGAGGGCTGTCAGCGGTCCCTTCACCTCGGCGTCGTACGTTGTTTTATGCTCCAGCCACCACTCGCGGTTGTTGTTCTCTTCAAGCTCGGCGTAGAAACGGAATGCGGCAGTAGGGATGCCTTCGAATGTACTCATAGAAGGATCCTAGGGACGGCATGACCCGCCCAGCCATAGCCAACGAATGCTATGTGGAAAACAAAAGGAACACCCCGCCGCGGAGAAGATCCGCAACGGGGTGTTCCTTGAAATGCAGTAGAACGGCGACGCTTAGAGCTTGTTGGCTGCTTCGGCGTCGGACTCGGTCTGGCCTGCACCGAGGTTGGCGCGGAGCTTGGCGCCGAGCTCGGAGTCAACGTTGGTCCAGTACTGGATGGCGCGTTCCTTGATGTCGGCGTGCTTCACGCCGCCGACGGCACCGGTGATGGTGTCCAGGAGGCGGGCCTTGGCAGCGTCATCGTAGACCTCGCGGTACAAGGTGCCGGCCTGGCCGAAGTCGTCGTCCTCAGCGTGCAGGGTGTGGGCGGAGAGGGTGAGCTCACCGTCGTTCTCCCAGCCACCGGCAGGTGAAGTCGGCTCAACAGCAGCCGGGCCACCCACCGAGTTCGGTGCGTATACCGGGGTGGAGGGGGAGTTGAACAGGAAACGACCCTGGCCGTCCTGGCTGTAGTTGTTGACCTGGTTCTTGGGCTGGTTCACCGGGATCTGTGCGTGGTTGGTGCCCACGCGGTAGCGGTGTGCGTCTGCGTAGGAGAAGATGCGGGCCTGCAGCATCTTGTCCGGGGAAGCGGCGATGCCCGGTACGAAGTTCGACGGCGCGAAGGTGGCCTGCTCGATCTGCGCGAAGTAGTTCTCCGGGTTCTTGTTCAGCTCCATGGTGCCCACGTGGATCAGCGGGTAGTCGGAGTGCGGCCAAACCTTGGTGAGGTCGAACGGGTTGAAGCGGTACGTCTTGGCGTCCTCGTACGGCATGACCTGGACGTGCAGTTCCCAGGAGGGGAAGTTGCCATCGGCAATGTTCTCCTGGAGGTCGCGGATGTAGAAGTCTGCATCCGAACCGGCAAGCTGTTCAGCCTGGTCGCCCGTGATGGTCTTGACGCCCTGGTTGGACTTGAAGTGGTACTTGACCCAGAAACGCTCGCCGGCGGCGTTGATCCACTGGTAGGTGTGCGAGCCGTAGCCCTGCATTTCACGCCAGGAAGCCGGGAGGCCGCGGTCGCCCATGAGCCAGGTGACCTGGTGTGCGGACTCGGGGGAGAGGGTCCAGAAGTCCCACTGCATGTCAGCGTCGCGCAGGTGGCTGCCCGGGAGGCGCTTCTGGGAGTGGATGAAGTCCGGGAACTTGATGCCGTCGCGGATGAAGAAGACGGGGGTGTTGTTGCCAACGAGGTCGTAGTTGCCCTCGGAGGTGTAGAACTTCACAGCGAAACCGCGGGGGTCGCGCCAGGTGTCGGGAGAACCGTTCTCGCCTGCAACGGAGGAGAAGCGGATCAGCATGTCCGTCTCAACGCCCGGCTGCAGGAAGGCTGCCTTGGTGTAAGCCGAAACGTCCGAGGTGGTCTTGAACGTACCGAATGCGCCGCCACCCTTGGCGTGCACTACACGCTCCGGGACCCGCTCGCGGTTGAACTGAGCGAGCTTTTCCACCAGGTAGTGGTCGGTGAGGATGATGGCACCGTCGGCGCCGACGGACTTCGAGTGCGCGTCGGAGGTAACGGGGGCACCTGACTGGGTTGTTGAAATGGCAGTCATTGTTCTCCTTTTTCTTTATTTCTGAGTTACGGAAGTTACGGGAAGCTGTTGTTTGGACTGGCAGTCCTGGCAGATGCCTTGGTAAAGGACGTCTGCGATCTGGATGGTCATGGGCTTGGAATTTTCATCCCAGTGCGGGGTGAGGCACGGTGCGTGTCCCACGGCGCAATCCACGTCCTCCACCTTGCCGCAACTGATACACACGGCGTGATGGTGGTTGTCACCCACCCGCGTTTCGTACAGCGCCGGGGAGTGTGGGGGTTCGAAGCGGCGCAGCATCTGCAGGTCCGTGAGGTCGCTGAGCACTACGTAAACGGACTGCGCCGTCAGTTCAGGAAGCTCTTTGCGGGCAGCGGCAAGAATGCCTTCTGCCGGAGAATGCGGATGGTGCTGGACTGCGGCAAGCACGGCCAGCCGCTGTTTGGTCACACGCCGGCCGTGGGCATGCAGGGCGGCGGCCCATTCTGCTTGCTCGACTGTGTGATCTGTCATGCATTCATTGAAACACTTATTTTGATCAGTTCACAATAAGGCAAGGCTAACTTCTGGTGAACGGAACAGATCCTCCATGGGATTCGCGTCCTCAGCTGCGGATCGACCCAGCGCATGCACCCGTAGAGGCGCGCCCGCTGTCTCTGATTCCAATGCCAGGCAACTGAAACCACTGAGACCTCCGGTGAGGGGAAGAGCGGCCAAGGCCCCCGCCATGGCCAGCAGTTCCGCCGGCAGGATGTCACGAACGTTCGCCACAGCCCGGACAGGTTCGATCACCGTATGGCGGGGCCCCGTTTCCATGGTCCGCACCAGTGGACCAGCGTCAGAAGCGGGCACGACTTCAGAAGAGCGCTCGACGGCGGCGCCCGCCCCAGGTTCGGAACTTACGGAGGTCTCAGGTCGGCTCAGCCGCAGCGCCTCACGGACCGCCGTGTCGGTGGCTTCCAATGTGTGCTCAGGCTCCCCGACACGACGGTGGGCCGGCAAGGAAAGCTGAGCGCCCGGCGTCGTGGTTTCTCCGTCCCATCGCCCGAACAGGTGGAACGTGGGGGTTGAAGACTCGGCCACGGGCTCGCCTATGGCGGAACCGAGCGGGTGCCAGCGGTGGGCGAACATCACGGAGAAGCGTGTTGCCCCCAGTACGTCCTGGAGTGCGGCGCGTACCAGGTTGTGGCAGAAGAGCCAATCGGACGCTGAAGCCTGCGCGAATTCGGTGGACGGATCGGACAGCCTGATCAAGATGTGCCCGGCCGTGAGCGGATGGCGCGGCCGGGCGATTTCCCAAAACCCCGAACGGTACAGCAAACGTCGCTCCAAGCCCATGTCAACTCCCTCCCCGGGGTGAGCCTACCAAGCACCTACCGCAGCCAGGGAGAGTTGCGGGAGGTTGCTGTAATGCTCGTTAAGGTAGGACGGTGGCGAAACTACTGGCAGACATCACTCCCCTGAAGGAGAGTCCCGCTTTTCGGCGGCTCTGGCTGGGGGCTTCAGTAGCTGCCATCGGAACCCAGTTGACCTTGGTGGCTGTCAGCCTGGAGGTCTATCGGCTCACGCAGGAGAGTTTCTATGTGGGCCTCCTGGGAATCTTTGCGCTGGTTCCGTTGGTGATCGCCGGGCTCTACGGGGGTTCCGTTTCGGACGCCTACGATCGCCGCAAAGTAGCCCTCATTGCCTCCCTTGTCCTCTGGGTAACGACGGCCGGATTGGCCTTGCAGGCGTGGCTGGAGATCGGCAACATCTGGCTCCTTTACGCACTGGTGGCCATCCAAAGTGGTGCCCAAGGCATCAACGGCCCCGCCCGGAGCGCCATCATCCCGCTCCTGGTCCGCAAGGACCTCCTTCCCGCTGCCAATGCCCTGAGCATGCTGACGTTCGGCTTGTCCATGACCGCTGGACCACTCCTGGCGGGCGTGCTCGTGGCCACCATCGGCTTTGGCTGGACCTATACCATCGACGTCATCAGCTTCACTTTCGCACTGTGGGGGCTCTTCAAACTCCCGCCCCTTCCGCCGTCCAAGGATGCCGTGCGACCAGGGCTTCGCTCCGTGGTGGAAGGCTTTAGGTTCCTCGGGACACGGCCCAACGTCCGCATGACCTTCATCATCGACCTCATCGCCATGATCTGCGCCCAGCCCCGCGCGCTGATGCCGGCCATCGGTGCGGTAATGATCGGCGGGGGCGAGACCACTGTTGGAGTGCTGCTCGCGTCAACGGCCGTGGGCGCATTCCTGGCCGGTCTGTTTTCCGGGCCCTTGGGGCGGGTCCGCAAGCAGGGCAGTGCCGTGGTGTGGTCCGTGATTGGTTGGGGCGCGTCCATTGCGGGCTTCGGATTGGTGGTGCTGCTGGCAGGGGATGCCGGCCGCGACGGTGTCACGCCGTGGCTGATCCCGGCAGCATTCTGTTGCGCCCTTGCCGGAATCTCGGACTCCGTCAGCGCCGTTTTCCGCACCACCATCCTGCAAGCAGCCACACCGGACCACTTGCGGGGGCGACTCCAGGGCGTGTTCATCGTGGTGGTGGCCGGAGGGCCCCGGGTAGGGGACATGCTGGCTGGCGGTGTCACCCAGTTCCTGAGCGAAGGCGGAGTGTTGCTGCTGGGCGGGCTACTCTGCATCCTTGTTGCATGGTTCGCTTCGCGCATGCAGCCCGGATTCGTCGCGTACGACGCCAAACACCCCGTGCCCTGACGCTGAGCCGTGCGCCCACGTAGGCTGACAGCGGAACACGAGGGGCGGCGTCGGCGTTAATCCGTACAGAACCCTTGCGACAACGAAAGCGACAAGAACAACCGTGCATAAACACAACAATGGACTCAAGACCGCGGCGCTCTTCGGTGTGCTGTGGGCGGTGTTGTTGGGTTTGGGCGCCATCATCGCGGCAGGGACGCGCAGCACCACGCCCATCTGGATCATGGCACTGATCGGTGTGGCCACCACGGCCTATGGTTACTGGAACAGCGACAAGATCGCCATCCGTTCCATGGCCGCCTACCCCGTCACCGAGGCTCAGGCACCGCAGCTGTACCAGATTGTTCGAGAGCTGTCCGTGCGTGCCAACAAACCCATGCCGCGGATCTACCTCTCGCCCACCATGACGCCCAACGCCTTCGCCACCGGACGCAATCCCAAGAACGCTGCCGTGTGCTGCACCGAGGGGATACTCCACCTGCTCGACGCCCGCGAACTCAGGGGAGTACTGGGGCATGAGCTGATGCACGTGTACAACCGCGACATCCTTACCTCATCGGTTGCTGCTGCCGTGGCCGGCGTCATCACTTCAGTGGGTCAGATGCTGCTGATCTTTGGTAGTGGGGACCGGCGCAACGCCAACCCGCTGGCTACTATCGCGATGGCCCTGCTCGCGCCTTTCGCGGCGTCACTGATTCAGATGGCTATCTCCCGTACACGTGAGTTCGACGCCGATGAGGACGGTGCGGAGCTGACCGGCGATCCACTGGCGCTCGCCTCAGCCCTGCGCAAGATCGAATCCGGTGTCACCCAGTTGCCGCTCCCGCAGGACCAGCGGCTGGTCAATGCCTCACACCTCATGATCGCCAACCCGTTCCGTGGCGGCGGCATGCGGCGCATGTTCTCCACGCACCCGCCCATGAAGGAACGGATCAGCCGACTGGAACGGATGGCCGGGCGCCCGCTTTCCTGAATCCAGCCAAACATGTCGCTGGCCCGCTGTTCCGTTGTTGGCCAACAACGGAACAGCGGGCCATCGACGTGTCAGCGGAAGCTAGCTGCGGAAGTTCACGAACTGCAGGTCGGCCTCTTCGAATTTCTTGAGGATGTTCATGGTCTCCTGCAAGTCATCTCGGGACTTGGAGGTGACGCGGAGTTCGTCGCCCTGGATCTGGGACTTGACGGACTTCGGGGCTTCGTCGCGGATGATCTTGTTGATCTTCTTGGCGATGTCCTGGGCAATGCCTTCCTTGATGGTGCACTCCAGGCGGAATTCCTTGCCGGAGGGGAAAGGCTCACCCTGGTCCAGGGACTTCAGGGAAATGCCGCGCTTGATGAGCTTGGACTGGAAGACGTCCAGGACAGCGAGGACGCGGTCCTCGGAATTGGCCTTCATGAGGATCTTTTCGCCACTGAAATCAATCTCAGCGCCGACGCCCTTGAAGTCGTATCGCTGCGCGATTTCCTTCTGGGACTGGTTGAGCGCGTTGGCGACCTCTTGCTTGTCTACCTTGCTTACGACGTCGAATGTGGATTCGCCTGCCATGACTCTCCTTAGGTTGGGGGCCCTGTGAGGGCGGGTTGGTCTGGCATCCAGCCTAGTACGGAAGGCGTGGGTTAGGGCCGTGGACTTCTTTCACAGTTCGCTCACAGCACATGCAGGGTTGGAACAGAGGCTGCTGGTTGAGAGTTGAACCAGTTGGAAGAACGCATCCACGGAGGATCAGCATGAGCAGCAAGGCCGTCCAGTCCATCAGCAAATCCGCATCCGCAGCAGCAGGCTCCATTGGCACAGCCGCGGTCGCCGCGGCCAGTGCCGTAGCCGCCGCGGCCGTGGCGGCATCGATTGTCCTGAGCCCGGTGCCCGACGCTACGTCCCGGATGGACGGAGTGCACGCGGACTTGTTGCGCGCAGTGCAGCTCAACCAGATCACCGCCGAGCAAGCCGAAAAGTTCGAAGCGAAACTGGCCGGCCGGATCCTCGGGGAAGCCTGAAATAGCGCGAATTCCCGGGTGTCTGCGGCCGATTAGATTCTTCGCAGAAAGTTCTGTAAGGTTGTCTCTGCCTTCGGTTACCGGATCTAAAAGAAACGGTCTCCGGAAGTGATCTTCTTTTGAAGTTCGGCAGATTACCCGAGCGGCCAAAGGGGGCTGACTGTAAATCAGCTGGCAACGCCTACGGGGGTTCGAATCCCTCATCTGCCACCCAAGAAGAATCCCCGGAACCAGTGGTTCCGGGGATTTTTTCGTGTGCCCTCGCGCCGCCTGAGGACACTCATATCCGTTCGTGCCGCGCAAATGTGGCGGCGACACTCGATTCCGCGTGTCGTCAGGAGGGACCCGGGTCCTCGGGGCACGTGAGTGGCGCTAGTCGGGATCCGGGTCCCTGGCGAATGTGGGTGGCGCCAGCGGGTCAGGACGAACGCAGGGGTGTGCGGCTACCACCCACTTTGGACCTGCAACCCGGGTGACACACCGCAAGCCACGGCGCGTCACGTGACATTAGTGTTCAGAGTTGGTGATGAACGCACGGCCCGCCCAATCCCGGGGTTGTCCGCCTGACAGTGCGTTGACCGGCGGGGTATCCGAAGAACCTCGGGGTCGGTCAGCGGCGCTCCGTCGCTTGTCGGAGCTCCGCGATCTCCATCCGCAGGGCCGCGATCTCCGTCACCAGATCGGCCATCTCGGCGCGGACCGGTTCCTCGGCCGCGGCGGCCTTGATTTCCGCAGCCGCTGCTACGCCCTCGGCGTTCTCCTCGATTCGTTGAAGCAGCCAGGAAGCGATGGAGGCTGTCACGATACCAAGGACCGCAATCCCGCTCATCATGAGGGCCGCAGCGACGATCCTGCCGATGGGGGTTACCGGGTAGAGGTCGCCGTAGCCCACAGTGGTGATGGTGGTGATGGCCCACCACGCGGCGTCGCCGAAAGTGACGATCTTCGCGTCGGGTGCGTTCTGTTCGACATCCAGCACGGCCAGTGCTCCGATGAGGATGAGCATCGCGGCTGCTCCTGCTACGTACGTGGCGACGCGTCCGCGCAGGGTTTCACCTACGGTGCGTTGCAGGACGGAGAGCAACGTGACCAGCCGCAGCAACCGGAGTGGCCGGAAGAACGGGAGTACCACGATCAGGAGTTCGTGCAGATTCCACAGGAACCAGCGCATCCGGTCTTCGGCAAGCCAGAGATTGACGAAGTAGTCCAAGGCGAAAATTCCCCAAGTGATCCAGAGAACAACCTCGAAAGGTATTGCCTCGGCTCCGGTGACGCGACCGATGACCTGCCACGCGTAAGCCGTGAGAAAAATCAGTGCCGTGGCCATGAGGGGCCATTCAACGAGGTCCCTGTATCGCGCTTGAGTCATACGGGAATACTAGCCACCGCGGAAGTACTCAACAGCTTCAGGCGGCCGGTGTCTCCAGCCAGTAGCCGTCCAAGTGGTGAATCAGTTGGCGGCCCAGGCCGCCCTTCAGTTGGATCCACAGCGTGCTGCGATCATTGGTCATGCCATCGATGGTTCCCTCGATGCGGTTGCCGCGGGCATCCTGGAGGACCACGTTCTGGTGGCGGGAGAGTTCCGGCCAAACGTCGCCTTGCGGCCTGGCGGTTTGCAGCGTGCTCAAAGGGTCCCCCTTATATGTTCGATCAATATGAGTTTCAGATATTGTGCACGTCTTTCATGAACCGGCGGTAAACGTTAGTGCAATCGTTGTACATAAACGTTCTTTGGACTATGAGCCGGGTCCGCGATGTGGTCTGCATATTCCCCACGAAGTTACCGACGGGTAACATTGAGCCATGCACTTGCTTCTTCGTACCCTCATGCTGCTGTTCACGTCATCCAAGCGTTCGCCCCTGGGTGTCTGGGAAGAATCCTCGCTGCCTTTGCGGGTTCTGCCCACTGACATCGACATCGCGATGCACGTCAACAACGGTATGTATTTCTCGCTCATGGACCTCGGCCGTTTCGACCTCATGGTCCGCAGCGGCATCTGGACAAGAATGCGCAAGCGGGGTTGGAGCCCGGTGGCAGCCGGTGAGACCATCGCTTTCCGCAAATCGCTGCAGCTCTGGCAGCAATACACCATCGAGACCCGCATCATTGGCTTGGACAGCAAAGCCATCTACTTCGAACAACGCATGGTGGTGGACGGTGAAATCTATGCACGGGCACACATCGCCACCCGCTTGGTGCACAAGGGCAAGCCTGTCACTCAGGAAGAAATCATCGCCGAGTTCGGCGCGCCGCCGGCTGACCTGGAACTGCCCGACTGGATCCACGAGTGGCGCGAAAACAATGCACTTCCCGGAGCGCGTCGTCCCGCCCCGCACGTGTGGAGCTAAACGCCTACGTCGCGTTGCTGCAGTGCCACCGCCCCGAGCACGATCAGGGCTGCGGAGATGCCATACAGTCCCGCGGCAGCTCCCCAATCGGCCCCGTTGGCCACAGGGGAGTTGCCGTACGCCCAGTGATAGGGCGAAAGGTTCAGCAACCATTCGACGTCGGGACTTTGCCGCCCCACTGCGTTGAACACATATCCGAGGACGGCCACGGCGGCGCCCGCCGCGATCCCATACACTTTCCGGCCGCTCAGCGCTCCGGCGCAAAGCGCAGCTGTCCCGCTGAGCAGCGCAAGGGCGGCGAACAGCAGCACCGCTCCGGCGAGATGCCCGACGTCGATGCTCAGTTGCGAGGGCCCGTTCAGTCCCAGCACCAGCAGAAAAACGAGAACGGAAAGCAGCGCGACACGAACCACGATGGCCAATGCACGCTCGAGGACTACCTGCACCCGGGTGACACTGTGGGCGAGCGTCAGTTCAAGTAATCCGGATTCCTCGTCGCCACCCACGGCCGCGGCGCCCCAGCCGACTGAGGCCATGGACATCAGCAGGAAGCCGATCAGCCCGAACATGGTGGCTTGGGTGTAGCCGGGGCCTGACGCGATTTGATCGTAGTTCAGGGCTTTGGTCATTTCGGGGGGAAGCGCGTTGATCAGATCCTGCATTTGCGCACTGCCCCCGATCGAGGGATACAGCGGCAGGTAGAGCATGCACGCCGCCGACAAGCCCAGTGCCCATGCCACCGTTGAACGCCACGAGTCAGTCAGAGCCTTGGTGAACAATGGGAGAACCCTCGGCACGGTGTGCTCCTTCCGCGCGGCGTCCCGAACCATGAAGCTTCCCGGAAGCGTGGTCATTCCCCACGGATTGTGCCGTGTAGAGAGTCAATACGGCTTCCTCCAGATCGGGTTCTTCAAGGACCAGATCCGTCACGTTCAGCTTGGACAACTCCTGGATCAAGGGCTGGACGACGCCGGAGAGCGTTGCCGTAGCTTCAACTGTTCCGGCGGCGTGACCGTCGGCCTTGAGCTCCCGTACTGCCACGTTGGCGACGCCGGGCACCCTGGCCAGCAGTGCGCCGACGTCGTGCGGTTCCGTTCCGGTGCTACTGAACCGAAGCTGCCGGACTGCTGCCGTCCTGAGCGTCTCCACGGTGGAAACGGTGACGATTTCGCCGTCGCGGAGGATGGCGACGGCGTCGGCGGCCTGCTGTACTTCGCTGAGGACGTGCGAGCTGAGGAATACCGTGGCGCCGTCATCCAGGGCTTCGCGAACCAACGCATGGAATACCTGCTGAACCAAGGGATCCAGGCCGCTGGTGGGTTCGTCGAGGACCAGAAGTTCCGGCTTGTGCATAAAGGCCTGCAACAGTCCGAGCTTCTGTTTGTTGCCTTTGGAGAGCTTCCGGGTTTGGCGATCGAGGTCAAGGTTCAGCCGCTCGGCGAGTTCGTTGACGTGCCGTTGCTCAACGGGTCCGCTGATGGCTGCGAAGTGCTCCAGCATGCGCCGGCCCGTGGTCCTGTTTTCCAAGTGCAGTTCACCGGGTAGGTAGCCGATCCTGCGGCGAAGGGCAGTGCCTGCCTGTCGCGGGTCCTGTCCCAGCACCGAGATGGACCCCGCGCTGGGCCTGATGATGTCCAGAAGGCAGCGCATGGTGGTGGTCTTGCCCGCTCCGTTCGGCCCGATGACGCCGAACACCGTCCCGCGTTCCACTGCGAAGTCGAGCCCATGGAGGACTTCCCGGGCTCCGAATCTCTTGCGCAAACCCTCGACGGCGATTGCCTGGGTCACAGTGCATGCTCCCTTCCGGCGCTGGTGCTGTCTTGCTGCAAGGCGTCGCGGGCCGCATCCAGGAACCGCGAATCGGTGTAAAAGCCGTGTGTGTAAATCTCCAGGGCGGGCAGGGTGAGTTGCCGGAGAAGGTCGGGGCCGATGCCTTGGGGCTCCGGAGCGACTTTCCCCAACGTCCGTGAGAGGTGCCTGCCCAGCATGAGGATCGACAGGCTGTTCGCGGCGATGACGGCGGCCGTGGACCGGGCGTCGTCGAACTTCCGGATGGTGCCGGCTTCGATTCCGGCATGGATGATGTCCTGGGTCTGCCTGACCACGGCATCAAAGAAGGCGTCACCTGCCTCGGACTCATCGCTGAGGACACGACGGATGTAGGCGATCTCGTCCAAGTATTGGTCGGGGTGGTTGAGGTAATCCTGGATGAGTTGCCGCGTGGACTCCGGGTGGGTTTTCTCGCGACCCTGCGTTGCTGTTTGGGCCAGGACGTGCTGGTCGCAGGCGTCGCGGAGCCCGTCTTTGCTACCGAAATGGTGGATGACCAGGCCTGGGCTGACTCCCGCAGCAGCGGCTACCGCCCTGACGGTGGCGCGGGCAAATCCTTCCCGGCCGAAGAGGCCGATGGCGGCGTCGCGGATGCGCGCCCGGGTGGTGAGATCTTCTGCGCTTGAACGCATGTTTCATACACTAAACAGCTGTTCAATCTGGATCAAGGGGTTGCTGTGATATGTGGTTCGTCCCTTTATTCCCGGTGACGCGGGAAGCGAACAGGGCCCGCCTCAACGGGACTTAGCGGGCCGGGTCGCGTACCGTGGAAGCATGGCTACAGTTGACATCACTGGAGAACAGTTCGCATCGACCATCGAGGACAACGACATTGTCCTGGTGGATTTCTGGGCGGCCTGGTGCGCCCCGTGCCGTCAGTTCGCCCCCACGTACGGGGCAGCTTCAGAAAAGCACACTGACGTCGTGTTTGCGAAGGTAGACACCGAGGCTGAGCAACAGCTCGCCGCCGAAGCCGGGATCACATCCATCCCGACGCTCATGGCATTCCGCGAAAAGGTCCTTGTCTTCTCGCAGCCGGGAGCCCTCAACGGTCCGCAGTTGGAGCAGGTCATCGAGGCTGTGAAGGGCCTGGACATGGAAGAGGTCCACGCCCACGTTGCCAAGGCGCGTGCCGAGGCTCAGGAAAACTAAGACTAAGCGGCGGCTCGAAACATCGAGGGCGCCGGAACGCTTCGAGGTCGCCGGAAAATTCCGGCGACCTCGATGCGTTTAAGGCTTTCTCGGAGTCTTGCAGCGATTTCGCCGGCCTGAAGCAGGCAGAGCCTAGAGCCGTTCCAGTTTGACCGGCTCGGCGAGCAGTGCGCTGAGGGACTCGTTCAGGTCCTGGACGGCGATGCCCTTGGAGTGCTTCTCCAGAAGCTCCTCGGATTCCCATCGCTCAGTCAGGACCAGCTTCTCTTCTGTGGCCTCGGTCAGTTCATAGCGGATGCAGCCAGGCTCGTTGACGACCTCGTCGATCGCGATTTCCAGGGCGAGCTTCACGCGGAAAAATTCGCCTTCGTTGGGGATGAACGTGGCCTGCAGGTCAATGGGTTCACTCATGGCTCCAACCCTACCGGCAGGACACGGCGCTGCTGGAGGCGGTTACGGTTCTGTTGCGCGCCGTCCCTTGGTAGCGTTCCGTCATGTTGTCCTACACTGCCGGAGACACTGACGTCCCGCTGCTCGAAGAGACCATTGGCGCCAATTTTGAGCGCATCGCGGCCCGGTTTCCCCTGCGGGACGCGCTTATCGAAGCGGCTGTGGTGCCGGGCGGTGACGCCCGCCGCTGGAGCTACCAAAAGCTGAACGACGACGTCGATCGCCTCGCCCGCGCCCTGCTCGCCATGGGCGTGGCCAAGGGCGAGCGGATCGGTATCTGGAGTCCCAACTGTGCCGAGTGGACCATTCTTCAGTACGCCACAGCCAAGATCGGTGCGGTGCTGGTCAACGTGAACCCGGCCTACCGGAGCCATGAGCTGGAGTTCGTGGTGAAGCAGAATGGCATGCGAATGCTGGTGGCATCGCCATCGGACAAGAACAGTGACTACGTGGGCATGGCCAGGGATGCGGCCCGTAACTGTCCCGACCTCCGGGAGATCGTCTTCCTCCCGGGAGAGCCGGAATTGGGACTCACTGTGGGCGTCCCGGAAGCCAACCACGAACTCACTTACGGTGAACTCCTGACCCGGGCAGACGGCGTCGGGCTTTCAGCGCTTCGGGACCGCATGGCCGACCTTGACCCACACGACCCCATCAACCTGCAATACACCTCCGGCACCACGGGGTTCCCCAAGGGCGCCACCTTGACGCACCACAACATTCTCAACAACGGGCACTCGATCGGCCGGCTCCTGAACTACACCGAGCACGATCGTGTGGTGATCCCCGTGCCGTTCTACCACTGCTTCGGCATGGTGATCGGGAACTTGAATGCGCTGAGCTTTGGGGCGGCGACCATCATTCCGGGCCGCGGTTTCAACCCGTCGGCGGCGTTGGAGGCAGTTCAGGACTTCGGCGGGACTTCCCTGTATGGCGTGCCCGCCATGTTCATTGCCGAGCTCGCACTGGAAGATTTCAACTCCTATGATCTCTCCACGCTGCGTACCGGAGTCATGGCCGGTTCGTTATGTCCCATGGAGGTAATGCGCCGGGTCATCGATGAGATGCACATGGTTGACGTCGCCATTTGCTACGGCATGACCGAGACCTCGCCGGTGTCCACCATGACCCGTGCGGGGGACACCCTGGAGCAGCGGACCAACACGGTGGGCAGGACAATGCCGCACCTTGAGAGCCGCATTGTCGATCCAGGATCGGGTGAAGTGGTGGAGCGCGGCGTCATCGGTGAGCTGTGCACGCGGGGTTACTCGGTGATGCAGGGCTACTGGGGCCAACCGGACAAAACGGCGGAGGCAATCGACGCTGAGGGGTGGATGCACACCGGCGACCTCGCCCGCATGGATGAGGAAGGCTATGTGGTGATTGAGGGCCGGATCAAGGACATGGTGATCCGCGGTGGAGAGAACATCTACCCACGCGAGATCGAGGAATTCCTGTATCTCCACCCGTCCATCCAGGATGTACAGGTGATCGGTGTTCCCGACGAGAAGTATGGAGAAGAGCTGATGGCGTGCATCATCCTCAAGCCCGGTACTGAGACGCTGACTGCCGGGGACCTGGCCGATTACTGTCGCGGAAAGCTGGCCCACTACAAAATCCCGCGTTACATCGACGTCCGTGAGTCCTTCCCCATGACAGTGTCCGGAAAGGTGCGGAAGGTGGACATGCGCCAGGAGGCGGTGTCCCGGCTGCACCTGTAGCTGAAACAGGCCGTCAGTTGGTATTCCGGCTGATGGTCCGGATTCCCACGACAAGTCCGACGGCGGCCGTCACCACGGCGGCCACGAGACCCCACATCGTGTCCATGCCAATGCGTCCGGCAAACAACTCCCGTTCGGCGTTTACCAGGTAGGTCAGGGGATTGAAGAGGCTTGCCACCTTCATCCACCCCGGACCGGCTTCGATGGGCAACATGATGCCGGAAAGGATCATCAGCGGGAACAGCAGTGTTTGCTGCACGCCCCAGAAGATCCATTCCTTGTTTTGCGAGACCAGGGCAAGGGCATAGGACAGCGCGCCGAGCCCGATGCCGAAGATGCCCAGAATGACCAAGCCCAGCACCACATGCAAAGGGTAGAAAACGAAACCAAAGGGAATGCAGACCACGGAGATCAGCAGACCCTGCAACACCAGGGGAGCCCACTCCTTCAATGCCCGGCCAATCATGAGCGAAGACCGGGAGAGCGGCGTGGCCAGGATCCGTTCGTAGGAACCGGTCATGAGTTCGTACTGCAGGTTGGAGCCGGTCATGGAGGTGCCGAACAGTGCGATCATCACCACCACTCCAGGAAGGAACCATTGCAGCGTGGACTGGTCACCGAAGGCCGGGGCACCAACAGCTGAGCCGAGCAGCGGACCGAACAACCCCAGGAAAACCAGCGGTTGGATCAGGGAGAAAATCAGCGAGAAAGGATCCCGCAGCGGCAGCAGCATCTCGCGCCAGAAAACGAACCACGTGTCAGTGACTACGCTGCGTGGTCCCCGCCTTTGGAGGGCAACACCCGGGGCAACGGCTTGTTCAATCATCAGACTTCAGCTCCTTCCCGCAGGCTGCGGCCGGTCAATTCCAGGAAAACGTCGTCCAGCGTGGGTGGTTTCAGTTCGAGCGACTGGGCGGGAGCGCCGGCGTCGTGCATTTCCTTCAGCAACCCCGGTGCAAGTCGGGCACCCTGCGCCAACCGAAGTCGGAAGCGGACCACGCCGTCGTACGCGTTTTCCTCCATGTCGCCTTCCGCGGCGGCGCGGCCCAGCAGCCCCCGCACCTCGGACGCGGAACCGGCGGCAACTTCCACAGCGAGGAGGTCCCCGGCGAGGTTCGCCTTGAGCCGTGACGCGGTGTCGTCGGCAATGATGGTCCCGTGGTCGATCACAATGACGCGCTCGGACATGGAATCGGCCTCGTCCATGTAATGGGTGGTCAGCACAATGGTGGTCCCGTGCTCCTCGCGCATCCGCATGATGTGCTCCCAGAGGTTGGCGCGGTTCTGGGGGTCCATTCCGGTGGACGGCTCATCGAGGAAAAGCAGGCCGGGGGAGTGCATCAACCCGAGGGCCACATCCATGCGGCGCCGTTGCCCGCCGGAAAGTTTGATCACCGTGCGCTTTGCGAGCTCGCTGAGGTCCAAGGATGCCATGAGTGTCTCGGCACGGGCTTTCGCATCTGTGGTGTTCATTCCGTAGAAGCGGCCTTGCATGATCAGTTCATCGATCACGCGGTAGCTGTGCCCGCCGCCATTGCCTTGGCCGATGTAGCCGATCCGCGCGCGCACCCCCGCCGGGTCCTTGGCCACATCAACGCCCGCCACCGTGGCCGACCCGGAGGTGGGTTTCAACAGAGTGGTGAGCATCCGCAGGGTCGTGGACTTGCCGGCGCCGTTCGGGCCAAGGAAGGCGACAAGTTCGCCGGGCGCGACGTCGATGTCCACGCCCTTCACGGCCTCGACGGTTTCCTTCTTCACGGTGAAGGTCTTGGTGAGCTTGTTGGTGTGGATCACGGTCACTCCAGGGATGGCAGGTGATGGCTCCTAGGCGCCACGCTATACCCGTGGATGAAGGCCGTCCATGCTCCTGCGGACAGGTCCCGTCCGCAATCAAGACTTAGTGGCCGCGGTGATCCTGGACCGTCATCCGCGGCCCGAAAGTGGGTTTCCGGAAGCCGCTCAAATACATCATCCGCACCAGTCGCTGCCGTTGTCCGCGCCATGGTTCCAGCAGCTCGAGCATGCCGGAGTCGTCGGTCTTTTGACCTGTCAGGGCGTATCCCACGTAAGCGGCCAGATGGTAGTCGCCCACGGAAATCGAGTCCGGGCAGCCGTGGGTGCGTTGGACCACTTCGGCTGCGGTCCAGATGCCGATGCCCGGAATGGTCTGCAGCTTGGCACCGGCCTGCGTTGAGTTCAGGTCCGCCAACCGTTCAAGCGCGACGGCGGACTGCAGCGCCCGCATCACCGTGGCCGATCGCTGTGGTCCGACGCCGGCTTTGTGCCACTCCCACGAAGGGACGGCCAACCACTGCCTGGCGGTAGGAGGAACAAGGAGTCCCGCAGGGGCCTTGCCCGGCGCCGGCGTTCCGTAGCGATACATCAGGTACCGGTAGCCTCGCCTTGCCTCCAGGGTGGTGACCTTTTGCTCCAAAATGGTGGGCACAAGGGAGTCAACCATCCGCCCGGTGGAGGGCAACCGCAGGGCCAGGTTCCGGCGTCGTGATTCTGTCACCAGCCGCGGAAGGGTGGCATGGAAGGCGGGCTCATCGAAGGCCGACCAATCGTCATCGGCGCCGAGCAACCGCGGAACTCCCGCGATGGCGTCGTCCGCACCGGGTCCCCAGGCTTGGGCATCCACGAAGGAATCGACTCCCACGCCGCCTCCCGAGAGGCGGAGCGTCACCGGGCCGGACGGTGCAGTGAAGGCCATCCAAAAACCGCTGGAGTGCGCTGCGAAGGACGGATCCGCGTTGCCGCGCATGAGCGGAAACATGGTCTGGTCCAAGCGGAAGGAACCGCCCGGATGCCACCGGACGGCCGCATCTGCCGCTGCCGCAACAACGGGCGGGGCGTCTGCGATGGTCATGTTTTCATGGTCCCACGCCCGGCTGACAATCTGCAGCCGGCGACCCCTTACGGCAACAACCGCACGCAGCTAGACTCCCTGATGTGGCGTGGGTGGGCCGCGCCATATCTGAGGAAAAACTTCCAGGAACGAGGAGCGCAGACCATGGCCGCCATAGTGCATTTCGAGATTCCGACCGATAACAGAGACAGAGCCAACACCTTCTACGAGAGTGCCTTCGGCTGGAACCTGAGCCCCATGCAGGGGATGGACTACACGATCGCAATCACAGCGCCTTCCGACGAGCAAACCGGCACGCCCAAGGAGCCTGGAGCCATCAACGGCGCCCTGTTTCCACGGACGGACGCACTGAAGACCCCTATCCTCACCATCGATGTGGAAGATATTGACGCCGCCCTGGGACAGATCGAGTCTGCAGGCGGCAGTGTGGTCCAGGCCAAGGACGCCGTACCCACCATGGGCTGGTACGCCTACTTCAAGGACACGGAGGGCAACGTCCTGGGCGTGTGGCAGACCGACACCTCTGCCGGCACCTAGCGAAGGGGTCGGGTCAATCCCCCTGGCGACCAGGCGGTAACTTTGTACCTATGAAGTACGCCCAGTCCGTGTTGGACCTCATCGGCAATACGCCCCTCATCAAGCTCAACCACGTCACCGAGGGCATCAAAGCCACCGTCCTGGTGAAGCTCGAATACATCAATCCCGGCGGATCCATCAAGGACCGGATCGCCGTGAAGATGATCGAAGATGCGGAAAAGGACGGCCGGCTCAAGCCGGGTGGAACCATCGTTGAACCGACGTCGGGCAACACCGGAGTGGGACTGGCGCTCGTAGCCCAGCAAAAGGGCTACAAGTGCATTTTCGTGGTGCCGGACAAAGTAGGCGAAGACAAGCGCGCCGTGCTTCAGGCGTACGGTGCCGAAGTTGTGGTGACGCCCACCGCCGTCGCGCCCGACAGCCCGCAGAGCTATTACGGCGTCTCCGACCGCCTGGTCAAGGAGATCCCGGGCGCCTTCAAGCCGGACCAGTTCTCCAACCCCGCCGCTCCCGGCAGCCACTTCGAGTCCACGGGCCCGGAAATCTGGCAGGACACAGACGGGCGGGTCACGCACGTAGTCATCGGCGCCGGAACCGGCGGCACCATCACTGGAACCGGCCGCTACCTCAAGCAGGTCTCGGCGGACCGTTCGGAGTCCGACGGCGGCCCGGTCAAGGTCATCGGCGCGGACCCGGAAGGCTCGGTCTACTCAGGCGGAACCGGCCGGCCCTACTTCGTGGAGGGCGTGGGCGAGGACATGTGGCCCGGCAACTACGATCCCGCTGTTCCGGATGACGTGATCGCTGTCTCCGACGCCGACTCCTTCTCCATGACCCGCCGGCTGGCCCGGGAAGAGGGCCTCTTGGTGGGCGGTTCCTCCGGCATGGCCGTGGTAGCGGCGCTCCAGGCTGCCAAGGACCTGGACGAGTCCGCCGTGGTAGTGGTGATCCTCCCGGATTCCGGCCGCGGCTACCTTGCCAAGATTTTCAACGACCAATGGATGCGTTCCTACGGCTTCCTCTCCGGCGGCGAAGAAGCTTCCGTGGGCGAGGTGCTCAAGTCCAAGACGGGCGAGATGCCGGACCTGGTCCACATCCACCCGAATGAGACGGTGCGCGACGTCATCAACATCATGAACGAGTTCGGCGTCTCCCACATCCCGGTGCTCTCGCAGGAACCACCGGTGGTGATGGGCGAGGTCTTGGGTGCCGTGGACGAGCGCAGCCTCACCAGCAAGTTGTTCCGTGGGGAAGCGAAGCTGACGGACATGATCTCCGAACATATGGGGGACAGGCTCCCGGTCATCGGATCACTGGAGACCATTTCCGCCGCGCGTGAGCTGCTGTCCGACGTCGATACCGTCATGGTGACTTTCGTCGGCGCGCCGGTGGGCATCCTGACGCGCCACGACCTTTTGGCGTACCTGAGCAATTAGGCGCCCCGCGCTGATCCAATCAATTCAAACCCAGAGGAGCTTCCATGTCTGCCAGCAACAACGCCGGGTTCAACACACGCGCCGTCCACGCCGGACAAGCCTTCGAACCGGTCACTGGTGCCGTGGTGCCCCCGCTGCACTTCAGCACCACGTACGCCCAAGACGGCATCGGCAACCTGCGCTCAGGTTATGAATACGGCCGCGGCGGCAACCCCACCCGAGACGCACTCCAGGAGCAGCTTGCCGCGCTTGAAGGTGGCACCGCTGCGTTTTCCTTCGGCTCCGGCCTTGCAGCCGAGGACTCCCTGATCCGCGCGCTCGCCCGGCCAGGCGATCACATTGTTCTGGGCAACGACGCCTACGGCGGGACCTACCGCTTGATCAACCGCGTGCTGGGTGATTGGGGCATCGGCAACACGCCCGTGGACATGTCCGACCTCGACGCCGTGGCTGCTGCTGTTGCAGCGAACAAGACACGCCTGGTGTGGGTAGAGACGCCGTCCAACCCGATGATGAAGATCACCGACATCGAGGCACTCGCCGCCGTAGCGCACGACGCCGGTGCCCTCCTGGTGGTGGACAACACCTTCGCGTCTCCCTACTTGCAGACCCCGCTCGCCTTGGGCGCCGATGTGGTGGTCCACTCCACCACCAAGTACATCGGCGGCCACTCCGACGTTGTGGGTGGCGCGATCGTGGTCAAGGACGATGAGCTGGCAGAGAAGATCGGTTTCATCCAGTTCGCCGTCGGTGCCGTCTCGGGGCCCATGGATGCCTTCCTGACAACCCGTGGCTTGAAGACCCTGGGTGTCCGCATGGACCGCCACAGCGAGAACGGCCAGGCCGTGGCCGAATGGTTGCTGCAGCGTCCCGAGGTTGAAGCGGTGCTCTACCCGGGCCTCCCGGACCACCCAGGACACGAGCTCGCGGCCAAGCAGATGAAGAAGTTCGGCGGCATGGTCTCCGTACAGTTCAAGGGTGGCGAAGCGGCTGCCCGCACGGTTGCCGAATCCACGTCGGTGTTCACTCTTGCCGAATCCCTGGGTGGCATCGAGTCCCTCATGAACTACCCCTCGGAGATGACCCACGCTTCCGTGAAGGGTACTGAACTGGCTGTCCCGGTCAACCTCCTCCGCCTTTCCTGCGGAATCGAAGAAGCCGAGGACCTGATCGCAGACCTTGAGCAGGCCTTCGCCAAAATCGGCTAAGCCCACGAATCCGGCTCTTGTTCGCACTCCTCACCGTTCAACGGCGGGGGTGACGAACAAGAGCCGGATTTCTTGTTGGTGCTCTTCGGCTAGCCGGAGATTCCCTCGCGGCCGTCTTCTTCACGGCCCGTCAGGCGACGACGGAACGTGGTGTCTTCGGCAGAGGTGATTTCCAGGTCGTACCAGCCGTTCAGGGTCTCCCAACCGATCTTCCTGGTGTGTCCCGGCTTGAGCTTCACGGTTTCGACCTCGTCCGCATACTGCAGCGACTTCAGCCCCAGGCTTACCGTTGCGGTGCCGTTGTTGCGCAGCTCCAGTTCAACGTCCTTCCTGCCGCGGCGGCCGTTGACAGTGACGTCGACGCCGAACGCCGCGCCCGCCGTCGTGCCTTTCAGTTCGTACTGGTACCGGTTGGGGCCGGTGACGACGACGTCGAAGGCGCCGGACGCGACTGGGAGGTCCACGTTTTGCCGGCCGAGGACGTCCACGTGCCGGGGTTCGCTAACTTCGCCTGCGTACCCGTACACGGTGAAGTGGGTTGAACTGGTGCCTGCGTTAGCTAGCGTCAGGGCGATCTTTCCGGCTTGCACAGAAGCCGAAACCCGAGGCCTGTAGGGGAGCGGGCGGGCCGGCCGGCTGCCCGGTTCCTGGATGGGCGCTACCTGGACAGCCGGGGGATTCGGGCGCCAGCGGCTGATCTTGGCGGGGACAGCGTCGGGGTGCTCAAGAGTTGGCGGTGTGCCGGGGGATGCGAAGTTGAAGACACCTGTCAGGTCACCGCAGACTTCGCGGCGCCACGGGGAGATGTTCGGTTCCTCTACGCCGGTCCAGCGCTCCAGGAAACGGAGAACCGACGTGTGGTCGAAGACTTCGGAGCTGACGTAACCGCCCACGGTCCACGGTGAAACCACGGTCATGGGCACTCGAGGTCCCAGGCCGATGGGCCGTGCCGTGGTCCACTCAGTGGATTCGCCTGACGCTGGTCGTGGCTGGACAGGCGGCGGGACGTGGTCGAAGTAGCCATCGTTCTCGTCAAAGTTGAGGAAGATGGCAGTGCTGTCCCACGTGTCAGGGTTGCTGGCCACAGTGTCCAGGAGGCGGTAGACGAAGTTGGCGCTGCCCACCGGTGTGGAAGCGCCGGGGTGTTCGGAGTCAGCTGCGGACGGTACCAGCCAGCTGACCTTCGGGAGGGTGCCGCCTGTGATGTCTGCGCCAAGGCGTTCCAGGAGTGTGTCGGGACGTCCGCGCCACATGGCTTTGTCGAACAGGGACCTCTCGGCTTCGGTGAGGGCGGCGCGGCCTTGCTCCAGCTGGGCGAGGAGGCGGTCCTGCTCGGCTGTGGACTTCCCGGCGAGGTGGTCGTAGAACTCTTCGGTGGTGCGGAGGTTTCCCTCCACTGATGCCAGCATTTTGCGGCCGATCGCCTTGAACGTTTGGAAGTACTCCACGGCGTTGTCGGTGAAGTTGTCCCAGTCCTGGTAGATCTTCCATGACACCCCGGAGTTCTCCAGGCGCTCAGGGTAGGTGGTCCAGTCGTAACCGCCGTGATCGTAGCCGTAGGCCGCGTTGGTCACGGCACGCTTGGTGCTGCCGGGCTCATTGCCTGTGGTGCCGCTCCAGAGGTAGTTGCGGTTGGGGTTCGTGGAGCCGTTGACCGAGCAGTGGTAGGCATCGCAGATGGTGAAAGTGTCCGCGAGTTCGTACTGCAGCGGGATGTCCTGGCGCTCGTAGAAAGTCATGGTGGAGGCACTCTTCGCGGGAATCCACTTGTCACACCAGCCGTTGTTCCACGCCGTCGTGGTCCCGTTGAACGAGTGGTCCAGATCGCCCAGGTACTGGATGTCGGAACCGGGCCTGCCAGCTAGTTCCGCGGCCTTGCGGAGGGAGAACGGCAGGACAGTTTCGCCGGTGGCCCGGGGCTGCTCGAACATGGACTTGCCATTGGGCAAGCGGGTCACGGACTTGTCACCGTATCCTCGGACGCCCCGCAGCGAGCCGAAGTAGTGATCGAAAGATCGGTTCTCCTGCATCAGGACAATCACGTGCTTGATGGACTGCAAGTTTCCGGGCGGGACCGGCCTGGCCATGGCAGCCTGCACTGACGGAGGCAGTAGGGAGCCCGCAGCAGCAAGCGCCGTCGCTGCAGCTGCCGTGCCGAGGAAGCTGCGACGGGAGAGTCCGCCGGTTCCATCGGTTGAACGATTCACCATATCAGGGGTATTCGAGGACATTCAGGGGTGCCTTTCGTGGTCGGAGTCGACTGGGCCAGCGTAGGCCTGGAGAGTGAACCGATGATGAAACTGCGGCAAACCGGCGGGGTGTGTTTTGCCGTAGCGGCTCGTATCCGGTGCAGCAGCACCTAGCTTTCTTTAGGGAAGTCAGCTAGTTTTATGCGCATGCCTCTTCGTTCCGACTGGTCTGCCCGCACGTGCAGCCTTGCCCGTGGCCTGGATGTCCTCGGCGACCCTTGGGGGAGCCTGGTCCTCCGCGAAATCTTCTTCGGCAACGGACGCTTCGACGCCATCAAACAACGCCTCGAGGTAGCGGACAACGTGCTCAGCAAACGCCTGGGATGGCTCCTCGACGCCGGACTGCTCGCCCAACGCCCATACCAGGACGGCTCCCGCACACGGCAGGAATATGTCCTCACGAGCAAAGGCGAGGACACGCTTCCAGTGCTCAACGCCATCATCATCTGGGCCGAGAAGCACCTGGACGCTCCCAACGAGGTGTCCCATATGAAGGTCATCCACACCGACTGCGGGCAAGCCACGTTGTCAGCGGACACGTGCACCAACTGCGGGGCCCGGCTGACCGCCGCCAACACCAGCTGGCATAGCCTCAAACGCAGCGACCACCCACTCCCGCTCGCCATTGCACCCACCACAGCTTCCCCTGAAACGGAGATCCTCGCATGACCGCTTCCGACGTCACCGGGGCTCCGCCCGAAAACCCCGGGACACGTGCCGGCAAAACAAGCAACGGCAAAACTCCTGCCGGCAAGAACCGCCGTCTCCACCCCGCCTGGATCGTGGCCGCAGTTGCCTTCCTGGCGCTGGTTGGAGCCGCAGGCTTCCGTGCGGCGCCCGGGGTGCTCATGGTCCCGTTGCAGGAGGAGTTCGGCTGGTCCACCACGGTGCTGTCACTGGCCGTGAGCATCAACCTGGTCCTGTTCGGCTTGACGGCCCCGTTCGCAGCCGCCCTCATGGAACGCTTCGGCATCCGGAAGGTCACCTCGCTGGCTCTGTGCCTCATCGGGCTCGGCTCAGCATTGACCGTCTTCGTGAACCAGTCCTGGCAGATCCTGCTCACCTGGGGGCTGCTGATCGGCCTGGGCACTGGTTCCATGGCCCTGGTTTTCGCTGCGACCATCGCCAACACATGGTTCGCTAAGAGCCGTGGCCTGGTCATTGGCATCCTGACCGCAGGAAGTGCAGCCGGACAGTTGGTGTTCCTGCCCTTCATCGCCGCGCTTGCCCAGAATCCGGGCTGGCGAGGCGCTTCCTTGCTCATCGCTGCCGGTGCGCTCGCAGTCGTCCCGCTGGTCCTGCGCTGGCTGCGGAACTCGCCCGCTGACGTCGGGGTCTTACCGTACGGTGCGGAGAAGCCTGACGGCGGGCAGGCGGGTGCCGAAGAACCTGACGCTAAAGACGCCGACGCCGGGACAAACGCGACGACGCAAAGCCGGCCCGCCGCTGTGGTTGCGTCGCCCGGATCCGGGGATTCCCCCAATGCAGCGATCCGTGCCCTGCAGGTCCTCAAACGCGCAGCTAAAGTCCGCACGTTCTGGGCCTTGGCTGCCGGTTTCGCAATTTGTGGAGCCACCACCAACGGACTGATCGGCACGCACTTCATACCGTCGGCGCACGATCACGGTATGCCCGAAACCACGGCGGCAGGCTTGTTGGCCGTCGTCGGAATCTTCGACATCGTGGGGACCATCGCGTCCGGCTGGTTGACCGACCGCTTCAACCCCAAGGTCCTGCTGGCGGTCTACTACCAGTTCAGGGGGATCGGCCTGCTGGTGCTGCCGCTGCTGCTGGGCTCATCCGTGGAGCCGAGCATGATCATCTTCGTCGTGGTGTACGGGCTCGACTGGGTTGCCACCGTGCCTCCCACTGCAGCTATCTGCCGCTCGGTGTTCGGTGCCGATGGTTCCGTGGTGTTCGGCTGGGTGTTCGCGGCCCACCAGCTCGGCGCTGCAGTGGCCGCCCTCCTGGCCGGGTTCATCCGCGATGCCACCGGGCACTACAACTACGCCTGGCTGGGTGCTGCTGCCATGTGCACGGTGGCCGCGGTCATCAGTGCCACCATCCGCAAGGACGCCGTGAAGAAGGAACCCGTGCCGGTTGCCTGAGGCTGGTTGCGAGGCCCGCTCTGCGCGGTATTCGTCCCCGAAAGCAAGCAGAGCAGGCCCCGCAACGGGGTTCTGGGGGGTTGCGAGGCCCGCTCTGCGCGGTATTCGTCGCCGAAAGCGAGCAGAGCAGGCCCCGCAACGCACGATTAGCGCGCTTCTGTGATCCGGAAAGTCAGAGTCCGCGCTTCCGGGCGCAACGCGTACTCCGGCCAAACATCCGGTCCGCATGCCCTGGATCCGAGCCCGTGCTGGGCGGCATCGAGGTACAAGTAGCTGCCCTTGCTTGCCGGCAACTCGTGCGGATGTGCTGCGGACGAGATCTCCTGCGCTGTGTGCCGGGAGAGCGTGAAGCCGGGCAGACGGCCGCGTGAGTCCGGGACGGCATCGAGTTGCAGCCAGGAAGCGCCATGGTTCTGGAGATCCAGCGTCCGGACAGCACTGCGGTGGCCCGTTTCCTGCGGCTTGGCGTAATTTACCGAAAGCTCGTCAATGCCCGCCGAGTAGCTGCCCACAAGCGTCGCGTGCATGCTGTCCGGGTAGGACTCTCGAGGTCCCGCGCCGAACCACGACACACCGTCCACCGATCCGGGCAGATCAAAGCGCACCCCCACCCGCGGCCAGATGATGTCCCAAGCCGCGCTCGGAACAACGTCCAAGCGGAGCCACAGCTCGCCGTCGGACAGTTGCCAAGTCTCCTCCACAGACACCCAATGCGCGGCGTCGGCTGCGGCGTACCGGGTGCGGGTCACTACGCTGCTTTCGCTGGTTGAGACCTTCTCTACCCGGGCCGTGAGCCTGTCCAAACCGGCATGGCGCCACACTTTTTCCATCGAAGGTGCAGCAACGCCGTTACCGTTGTTGAGCCAAGGATCGGCGAGGTCGTAGCTGCCGCGGCCGGCACCGGCATCGTTATCCGTGGGAGCACGCCACAACTCCAGCCGCGGCCCGGACACCGGCAGCCCCGCGAGCGAGACCAAGCGACCATCCTCAAAGACACCAGGACCCAGCGAGGCGGTCCCGGAAACCTGCGAAGCTACCCGGCCGGCTGATGCCAAGGGGCGAGGGGCGGCCAGTCGCGGACGTGCTGTGGCCAATTCCAGCTGCGCGGCGGAGATGACATGCCCGGCTTCGGCCCAGGCCGTGTCCTTGCGAAGCGCCACCTCCACGGTCAGCCACTGCTCGCCGACTTCCACAACATCAACATCAGGCAACCCGATAAGCGCCGAATCCCCGGCGGCGAGGGGCGCACCCGATGCAGTGACGACGTCGAGCTCGCCGGAAGTGGTCACCACGCCGTCCACCTCCGTGCGCCAGCGCAGTACGACGTCGGACGCGTCCGCCGTGTGCCGCAGGTTGGCGACCGAGACGAATCGGCGTGTGCCGCCGTCGTGGGTTTTCGTGCTGAAGCCCAAGCGCAGGGGAGCGACGATCTGCTTGTACTCATAGAGCCCGGGGCTGGGAGTGGAGTCGGAGAGGACCATGCCGTCCATGACGAAGTTGCCGTCGTGGACAACCTCGCCGAAGTCGCCGCCGTAGGCGAAGAATTCAGTGCCGCTGGCCGTGGTGGTGCGGATTCCGTGATCCCGCCACTCCCAGACGAATCCGCCGTGCAGCCGCGGGTAGCGGTCCACCAGGTCCTCGTACTGGTCGATCGCGCCGGGACCGTTGCCCATGGCGTGGACGTACTCGCACAGGATGAACGGTTTGGTGCGTTGGCGTGCGGACTCCGCCGCGGAGCAGCCCAGCAACAGCGAACCGGAATCGTCGCGGCCGATCGCCTCAGTCTCAGGAACCGAGGAATACATGCGTGAGTAAACGTCTGTGTAAGCACCGCTGTAGTCGCCCTCGTAGTGGACGGGCCGGCTGGCATCGCGGGCATGCGTCCAGGCAGACATTGCGGCGAGGTTTGAGCCCGTTCCGGACTCGTTGCCCAGGGACCACATGACGATTGAAGGGTGGTTCTTGTCCCGCTCCACCGTCCGCTCCATGCGGTCCACGTACGCCTCCCGCCAGGCGGGGTCGTCACTGGGGTTGCCTACCCAGCCGTGCCGTTCAAAGCCGTGGGTCTCAAGGTCGCATTCCAGGATCACCCAGAAGCCCATCTCGTCGGCGATGTCCAGCAAACGAGGATGCGGCGGGTAATGGCTGGTGCGGATCGCGTTGACGTTGAACTGCTTCATCAAGGCAAGGTCGGCGCGGGCAAAATCTTCGTCGAACACGCGGCCGCGGTCAGGATGCGTTTCATGCCGGTTCACGCCGTGGAACACCACACGGCGGCCGTTCACCAGGAACTGATCGCCCTTGATCTCCACCGTACGGAAACCGATGCGCAGCGAAATGGTCTCGCCTCCGCTTGCCACCGTTACGTTGTAGAGGCGCGGAACCTCTGCGGACCAAGGTTCGACGCCGGTGATCGCCACCGGGGCGACGTCGGCAGGGGAGTTCCAGACGACGTCGACGTCCAGTTCCGGGACTGCCAGCCGAATCGGGTAGGCGGCCCGGTCCGCGGTGATTTCGGGATCGATGACGCCCGAGCCGACGGTGTAGGACGTCCGCAACCAGACGTCGTCGATGCCCTTTCCGGGGCGGGCCTGGAGGGTGACGTCGCGGAAGATGCCCGGCATCCACCACTGATCCTGGTCCTCCACGTAGCTCGAAGCCGACCATTGATGGACCCGGACAGCCAGCACGTTGTGCCCGGGACGCGCGACGTCGGTGACGTCGAATTCCTGGGCCAGCCGGCTGCCTGTCCCTACGCCGATTTCGCTGCCGTTGAGCCACACCTTGTAACGGGATTCGACGCCGTCGAACCTCAGCACGATGCGCTCGGATTCGCTCCAATCCGCCGGCAGATCGAAGGTTCGACGGTAATCACCGGTGGGGTTCTCATCCGGGACGTGGGGTGCGTCCGTGGGGAAGGGGAACTGGACGTTGGTGTAAATGGGGTTACCGTAGCTGCCCCCGCCCTCCAAAACCCAGTGCGCCGGGACCGGGATCTGGTCCCATGTGGAGTCATCCAAACCTTCCTCGGCCAAGCCTTCGATTGCCTCGCCCGCGGGAAGGACACCCCGTCCGCCGGGGGTTCCGGGTGCTCCGGGGAGAAGCCGGAAACGCCACTGGCCGTTCAGGGAAAGTGTTGGCGCGTCAGAGTGCAGCCAGGAGCGGGCGGGGAGTCTCTTGCCGGTGCCGGGACCGGTATCAGTGATGTAGTTGGCGGTGTCAGTCATTACTTAACGGCTCCTTCTGTCAGCCCGCCGCGCCAGAAACGCTGCAGGACAACCATGGCGATGCTGAGCGGAATGATGGAAAGGAGCACCCCGCCCGTGGTCAGTTCATAGAATTCGGGCAGACGGTCAACCTGGCTCAGCCAGTTATTCAGGCCGAGCGTGATGGGGTACAGCTCGGAGTCGGACAGCATGACCAGCGGCAGGAAGTAGTTGTTCCAGATGCCCACCAGCTGGAACAGGAATACGGTGACCAGGGCCGGGGTGAGTACCTTCAACCCGATGGTGTGGAAGATGCGGAGCTCGCCGGCGCCGTCGATCCTGGCGGCCTCGATCAGCGAGGTATCAACAGTGGCCTGGGCGTAGATGCGGCAGAGGAACAGCCCGAAAGGGGAGACCAGTGATGGCAGCAGGACACTCCAGTAGGTGTTCGCCAGGCCCATCTGGCTAAACAGCAGGAAGAGCGGCAAGGCAGTGGCCGTACCGGGGACCAGCACGCCGCCCAGGATGGTGCCGAACACCAGGTTCCGGCCCCGGAACTGGTACTTGGCCAGCGCGTAGCCTCCGGCCGCAGCGAAGTACGTGGCCAGGAGTGCGCCGATGCCGGCGTAGATCGCCGAGTTCAGGAACCAGCGGCCAAAGATGCCGTTGTCATAGCTGACCACGCGAGCGATGTTTTCCCACAAAGAGAATGTGGGCGCGAACCAGAAACCGTTGGTGGAAAAGAGATCGGCGGTGGACTTCGTGGAGGCGACGAACACCCAATACACGGGAATCAGGAAGTACAAGGCCACCACCACCAAAAGTGCGGTGACGACGATGGTGGATGACCGCCGTCGTCCTGCTGAGCGGTCCGGGCCTGCCGAAGCCTTGCTGCGGACGGCGGTGGTGGTGGGCTTCGTGGCGGTGGCGGTCATGAGGACTTCCTGTTCGTCAGTGCGAGGAAGGCGAAGGAAAGGGCAAAAGCGGCCACGGCGATGATGACCGACTGGGCTGCTGCGACGTTGTAGTCGTTATAGGCAAAGGCCGTTGTGTAGGCACTGAGGTTCGGCGTGTATTGGCTGTCGATTGCCGGAGCCACCGTCTTGAGGACTTGCGCCTCAGCGAAGAGCTGCAGGGTTCCGATGATGGAAAACACGGTGGTGAGCATAAGGGCCGGACGAATCAGGGGGAGCTGGATGCTCCGGGCAACGCGCCACGTGGAGGCACCATCCACCTTTGCGGCCTCGTAAAGTTCCACCGGAATGGCTTTCAGCTGCGCCACGATGATCAGCATGTTGTAGCCCGTGTAGCTCCACGTGACGATATTCGCGATGGACCACAGCACGCTGTTCGCGCCGAGGAAATCCGGGGTCAGGCCAACAATCTTGGCCACGTCAAACAACGGGCTGAGCCCGGGCACGTACAGGAAGGACCACAGGATGGTGGCGATCACGCCCGGCACGCCGTAAGGGAGGAAGTAGGCGGCACGGAAGAAGCCCGGCCATTTTGCCGAGGCCGATTCCAGCATGAGGGCCAACGCCGTGCACAAGACGATCATGACGGGCACCTGGACTACGCCGAACAGCAGCATTCGACCGATGGACGCGACGAAGCTGCCGTCGGCAAGGGCTTGAGCGTAGTTGCTGAAGCCGGCGAACTCGCTGGTCACGCCTGCCTCGCCGAAGAGTCCGCTGCGGGTCACTTTGGTGAAGCTGGAAATGATGGCCACAACAATGGGCAGCAGGAACGTGAGGACGAAGAGTCCCAGGAACGGTGCCAGCAGGAGCCAGGGAGCGCGGGAGGCAGCGCCGGCCCGATTGCCGGCCCGCTTGCCGGAACGGCTTGGTGCTGCGGGGCGCTGTGCCGTGGGTGCGGTGCGGGTGGTGGTCATGCCGTTTCCTTCCGGATGCTGAGGCCCTTGTTCTTGAAAACGGTCATGATCTGCTGCTCCGAGGCGGCAATGGAATCCACCAATGAGGTGCCGAAGGCTTTCTTGCGGAAACCGTCGCTGAGGATGTTGAAGGACTGCTGGGTTACCGGCCACCATGACCAGTCAGGGTTCTGCTGTTGGGTGGCGGGGACGAAGACTTCCTCGTTGTAGCGCTGGCCGCCGAAGAACGCCGACGGTTGTTGCCGATCCGTGCCGATGAAGTCGGGGTTGGGTGACCAGCCGATTCCGCTGTTCTTGATTTGGGCGTCGATTCCCTCGGTGGACGTAGTCATCCACACCGCGAACTCGAGTGCTTCCCTGGGGTGCTTACTATTGGCCAGGACTGCTGCCGTGGAACCGCCGAGGTAGCTTGAGCCGAAGCCTGTATCGCCCCAGGTGGGCATCGGTGCTGCGCGCCACTTTCCTTCGGAACCGCTGACACCCTGAACCAAAGCATCACCCCAGCTGCCGGTTATGGTCGAGGCAATCCCGCCCTTGGCGGCAGCGGCAAACCAGCCCGGGGAGAAGGCTCCATACGCGGTGGTGACGAGGTCGTCGTCGATCGCTTTGTCGAAGAAACGCGCGGTGTTGAGCGTGGCGTCGTCGGTCATGTTGATGACCCAGCCATCCTCCTCCGGGCGAAGCCACTGCGCGCCGGCCTGTCCCGCGAAAGAGGCAAAAGGAGAGGCATCACTGATGGGGAAGCAGTCCAGGTAGCTGTCCACGGAGCGAAGTTCGGCGGCGAGCGCGGCCCATTCGTCCCAGGTCGTCGGAGTGCTGCCGCCTACTTTGTCCAGGATGGCCGGCTGGTAGAACATGCCCATGGGGCCCGCGTCCTGGGGGATGCCATAGACGCCCCCGGTGTAGCTGACTTGCTTCCATAGGGTGGGGTCGTACAAGTGGGCGTGATCGTTGGCGCCGTAGCGGGACACATCAACCAGGCCATTTACCAGCATGAACTCCGGGATGGAGCGGAACTCGACCTGGGCCAGGTCCGGTCCGCCTCCTGCTGCCAAGGCCGAGTAAAGCTTCTGATATCCGCCGTTGTTGCCGCCCGGGATCCACACCACGTCCACTTGGATGTTCGGGTTGGCTGCATTCCAGACGTCGGCCACTTTCTGGAAATCCTTGAGCCAGGCCCAATAGGTCAGTCGCACGGGTGCGCCTGCGGCGGGGATGGTTGGCACAGCGTTGACGGACTGTGTTCCTGGTGTAGCGCACCCGGTCAGCAGGCCCATGGCAGCTGTTCCCAGGCCTGCGCCCAGGAGTTGTCTTCGCGTGAATCGGGTCATTAGCCTTCACCTCTTCGTGTCAGGTTGACGATGACGCGGGCTTGGATTCGTGGGTCCCGCCGCGGCAAGTGTGACCACGGTAACAGAAAATTCGAGTGGGTACTCGAATTTCATAGTGAAGCCGTAACACGCATGTACACTGGCTAGCCATGACCACTAAGGACGTGGGTCGCGCAGCGCGGCGGGGCCCCTACGCGAAATCCGAAGAACGGCGCCGGACCATCCTGGATGCTGCCCATGAGGTGTTTGCTGCCCACGGCTATCGTGGTGGATCCCTCCAGGATGTTGCCGACAAGGTGGGACTGAGCCAAACCAGCCTGCTGCACTATTTCCCGTCCAAACGCGATCTCCTGATGGCAGTCCTGGAGCGCCGAGACGAAATCACCGGCGATGCCTTCCCGGACGACATGGAAGATGGCTTGGTTGACTCAGTGATCCGGACGGCGCTGTTCAACGAGAACATTCCGGGCGTGGTTGAGCTGTACAGCGTTCTGTGCGCGGAGTCGGTCACCGATTCGCACCCGGGGAGGGTTTACTTCACCGAACGGTTCGAACGCCTCCGCACGAGCTATGCCCGGCGGTTCGCCGAACTGGCTGCCCAGGGCAGGCTCCGCCCCGGCGTCGATCCTGAATTGGCGGCCATGTCCCTGGTTGCCTTGTGGGACGGGCTGCAGACGCAATGGTTGTTGGCCCCCGATGAGGTGGACGTGGTGAAGGGCCTGCGTGGCTACTTTGATCTGGTGGTCCTCCCCGAACCCTCACCCAGCTAGGTCGCAGCTGAGCGCGTTTTGAGCCCTCTAAACGCGCTCAACTGCGACTTAGTTGGGGGGGCTAGCCGCGGAAGGCGCCGATGCCCGTGATGTGCTGACCCAGGATCAGCGTGTGAACCTCATCTGTGCCCTCGTAAGTCCGCACGGATTCCAGGTTGTTGGCGTGGCGCAGCGGTGAGTAGTCCAGTGTGACTCCGTTACCGCCCAGGATGGTGCGGGCCTCGCGGGCGATTTTGATGGCCTCGCGGACGTTGTTCAGCTTGCCTAAGGAAATCTGCTGGGGCTGGAGGTGGCCGGCGTCCTTCAAGCGGCCCAGGTGAAGGGCCAGCAGGGTGCCTTTCTGGATCTCCACCAACATGTTCACCAGTTTCTCCTGCGTCAACTGGTAGCCGGCCAGCGGGCGGCCGAACTGGAGTCGGCTTCCGGCGTACTCCAAAGCAGCTTCGTACGAGTCCCGGGCAGCGCCCATGGCGCCCCACGCGATACCGTAGCGCGCCTCGTTCAAGCAGGAGAACGGTCCTCGAAGTCCAAGCGCACCCGGGAGGATGGCCTCGGCACCCAGCCTCACGCCGTCGAACTTCACATCGCATTGAATGGACGCGCGCATGGAGAGTTTCGGCTCAATGGGCGTCGCGGTTACACCCGGCGTTCCGGCGGGAACAAGGAACCCGCGGATTCCGTCCTCAGTGTTTGCCCACACCACCATGACGTCCGCGATCGAGGCGAGGCCGATCCACCGCTTGGCACCGTCCAGGACCCAACCATCGGCGGTTTCACGGGCGAACGTTGTCATGGACGCCGGGTCCGACCCCGCCGTCGGCTCCGTCAGTGCGAAAGCAGCCGATCAGCTCGCCGGCAGCCATCCGCGGCAGCCACTGCTCTTTCTGCGCCTCCGAACCCCACTTGTGGATCGCCGTCATGGCAAGGGAGCCCTGCACCGAGACGAACGTGCGGATCCCCGAATCGCCGGCCTCCAGTTCCATTGCCGCAAGGCCATACTCGACGGCGGTCCGCCCGGGACAGCCGTAGCCTTCCAAATGCATGCCCAGGACACCGAGCTCGCCCAACTCCGGGGCGAGCTCGCGCGGGAAGTGAGCGTCCTCGTACCAGCGTGCGATGTTCGGACGGATCCGTTGCGCTGTGTAGTCGCGGACCCGGTCGCGGAGGGCCAGCTCGTCCACAGCCAGCAGGGCATCGAGGGCAAGGACGTCGGAGGTGTTCGTCGTTGAATCGCTCATTCCAGCATCCTAGGTGGCTAACCCGCCGCCCGGCAGCACAGCCTACTCGCCGCGGACCGCCCCGACGTCTGCGCGTTCGCCCGTGAAGTAGCCCTTGGTGGAGGGCGCGAAGCGGCACACGATGGCCAAAACGACGCCCAGAGCGAGCAGCAGCACGCCGCTCACGAACGCCCCGCCAATGCCGAAGATCTGCGTGTCACCATAGGCCGGATCCCACATCTGGACTGCGGAGATGAAGAACGCCACGGTGAGGGACAGCGCACCGAGGAACGGCAGGATGCCCCGGAACCACAGGTTCCGTGCCGAGTCCCGGAGCGTAGAGCGGAAGAACCATACGCAGGAGAAGCCGGTCAGTGCATAGTAGAACGCGATGAACAGGCTGATGGCGCTGATGGAGTCCGAGAGCAGGTTTTCGCTCAGGAAGCTCATGGCCACGTAGTACACCACGGCCACCGCACCCATCACCTGTGTGGAGAAGCCCGGCGTCATGAAGCGCTCGTGTACCTTGCCGAAACGGGGAGGAAGCGCGCCGTGGACACCCATGGACAGGGTTCCGCGGGCAGTCGGAAGGATGGTGGTCTGCGTGGAGGACAGGACGGACGCCAGCACGGCCACGATGATCAGCCAGCCCCAAGGACCCAATACGACGTCCTTCATGGCCAGGAAGACGTCGTCCTGGTTGGCTTCGTTGCCCAGCCCGATACCGTCGGTACCGATCGTGGCGTACATCATCACCAGGAGGGCCACGGAAACGTAGATCGCCACCAGGACCGAGGCCGAGATCACGGCGCCGCGGCCGGGGGTCTTGGCCGGATTTTCGGTCTCCTCGTTGAGCGCCAGGCACGTGTCCCAGCCCCAGTAGATGAACAGGGCAAGCAGGACACCATGGACCACGGCACCGGGATCGGCAAAGGCGCCGGCCGGGTTGAACCACTCGAAGTCGAAGGCCTGCCCTTCAGGCGCTCCACCGGCGATCCGGAAGACGATGGCCACCGCGAAGATGCCCAACGAGATGTACTGGATGTAGGTCAGGGTGCGCTGGACATGCTCGCCCAGCCGGATTCCGCGATGGTTCACGTACGTCATGAACACGATGAACAGCACGCCGGTGGCGGTCACGAGCCACGTGTTATCGGCCAGGGAACCGTCGCCGATCAACAGCCACAGGTACTTGCCCGCGATTTGCGCCAGGTTGGCAAGGACCACCACTCCCGCGAGTGCCACGCCCCAGCCGCCCAGCCAACCGGCCCACGGCCCGAAGGCCTTCCGGGCCCAGAAGAACGTAGTGCCGCAGTCGGGCATGGCGCTGTTGAGCTCACGGAACGCGTAGGCGATGAACAGCACCGGGATGAAGCCGAGGATCAGGATCAGGGGAGTGTAATTGCCGTTGACGGCAACAATGAGGCCCAGCGTTGCCGCCAGCGAGTAGACGGGCGCGGTGGATGCAAGGCCCAGCATGACGGAGTCGCCAAGGTCCAGGATCCCGGCGTGGAGGCCTTTGGAAGGTACGACGGCGGTACGGTCGCCGCCCGCTGAGCCGCCACCCGGCGTCGAGGTTTCAGTGCTCATAGTGCAGCTCCGTAGGAAGTAGCAGGGGGCGCGATGGGCGCCGGGGAGTCGATGGTGTTGGGGACAAAGCGGCAGAAATAGTCCGTGATGGGTCCGTCGGATTCCCGGATGCCACACCCCACGGATTCGCCATCCACTACCCAGAGACCCAGTACCGGGTGGTTCCCGTCGAAGTCGGGGAGGGAATGGTACTGCTGGAAGCACCAGCCTTCGCGCCCGTAACCACCGGGCTGCCGGATCTCGATGCCCGGGGCGTGGATGCGGATGTTGTCGCCCTCACGTCCGTGCAGCGGTTTGGCTACCCATTCTTTGAGGGGACCAGGATCGCCCAGGTAGGCGGGAAGCAGATTCTCGTGGTTGGGGTACAGATGCCACAGCGCAGCCAGCAAGGCTTTGTTGGACAGCAGCATCTTCCACGCCGGTTCAACCCAGCGGGGGTTGTGGGCGCGCTGGAAGAGACGCTGTCCGAAGGGCTCCTTCATCATCAGTTCCCACGGGTACAGCTTGAACATGGTGCTGATCATGAAGTTGTCCAGGTCCACGAACCGGTTCAGGTTGGGGTCCCAGCCAATATCGGACATGTTGATGCCAATGGTGGTCCACCCGCCTTGGCTTGCAACGTCGCGCATGTAGGCCGCAGTCATCCAGTCCTCGCCGGATTCCTCCGCCTCCGAGTGGGCAACGTGCAGGGTGCTCATGCCGGTGCGGAACTGGAGCTTCTTCCACTGGCGGATCAGGGCCTCATGGATTCCGTTCCACTGGTCCTTCTCCGGGAAGACATCCTGCAGCCAGAACCACTGGGCCACGGACGCTTCGATCAGGCCGGTGGGGGTATCGGCGTTGTACTCCAGCATCTTTGCCGGGCCGCCCTTGCCGTCATATATGAAGTCGAAGCGACCGTAAATGTCCATGTCGGCGGCCAGCAGTGATTCGCCGGCGAGTTCCAACGCCTGCTGCCCGATGCCGATATCGCCCATGGCCCCGGTGGCGAGGTACTTTGCGGCCTCCAAGCACATGATGTGCATGTCCTCGGCCGTCTTTTCGAGGGTTTCCACCTCGTCCATGGTGAATTCGTAGTAAGCCGATTCGTTCCAGTATTCGATTTTCCGGCCATCGGGCATGGTGGTTGTGGAAAATACCAAGCCCTGTTCCTCGATCTTTTGCTTCCAGTCCGGCCTGGGCTCGGAGAGCAGTCGACGCACGCCTAGCCTCCCGAGCTTCCGCCGCTTTTGGAGCTGCTGCCGAAGCCGCCGCGGCTCACCGTGCCGCCCTTGGTGCTGTAACCCTTGGAAGTCTTGGCGTCCGTAGGCACGTTCTTGGTATAGCTCGGGTAGGAACTGCGGTTCTGGCCCACGGCGGGCACGCTGGCTCCGCGTGAGTAGAAGTACCAGGCGTAGACGCCTGAGCTGCGGCCCGCCGAGCTGCTGTTGTCGCACTGGTTGTCGTCGACGCGCTCGCCGGTTTCCTCATTGAAACAGACCTGCGCGTAGTCAGCTTCCTTCTCGTTGCTGGCCACGATCGCGGTGATGGTTCCGGCCAGGAGGGCAGTTACACCCAGACCCACGACGACGGTGCGGCGCTGCGAGCGCTTTTTCTTCTTTGCTGCCTCGGCTTCACCGCGTTCACGTTCTTTGGCGAAAGGGTCGACCACGGGGAGGGGCTGGCCGGGCTGGGGCGTCCCGGCCGGGAATGCCCCGCCCTGCGGTGCCCCGGCAGGATTATTCTTCCTCTTGCCTGTGCCCCCGTTGCCTGTTCCCCCGTTGCCGGAGCCGCCTTGCTCCGGGTCGTTTTTCACGGGCGTGAACAGCTCAGGATGCAGCTCGGGTTTGGGTACCTGCCATGGAGGAGGCTTGGGCTGGTTGTTGCCCGCTCCGAAGTCGCCGTTGTTGTCCCTGCCGCCGCCGTTGTTGCCGGCTGCGTCAGGGCTGTCTTTCGGGCCCATGTGTATCCCCCTGGATAGACCGTTGAAGTGTCCGGCGCCACGCCGGACCAGAATGCTCAGAGCAAGCCTAGTCCTTGTGCGCGGTGCAGGCACGGGTGACAGCCGTAAATGGGAAGAAGTCCCCATCTACGGAACCGTGTAAGGATGTAGCCATGCCGGGACCAGAAGCACACAGCAACGTCGACGACGGCGTGCTGCTGCGGCTTCCGCCGGTCCGCGGCATTGGCTCCGCCCGGGTCATCACTGGCCTGGTGTTGGCTGTCCTGTTACCGCCCGGCATTGAACTCATGGTCACTGTCCTCGGGTTCCGCAACTTCGCCATGATCATGCTGTTGCAACTGGCAGTAGCTGTTGCGGTGGCGGCCATCGGTGGTTTGTGGCCGGCAGTGGTCGCCGCGGTGCTGGGCAGCTTCCTCCTTAACTACTTCTCCGCCGACCCCGTTGGTTCCCTGTCCATCGCCGATCCCACGACGTTGTTCACGCTGGTGGTTTTCCTTGCGGTGGCCTGTGGGGTGGCGCTCGCCGTGGGCCTCGCAAGCCGCCGTGCCCAGGAGGCAGCTCGCTCCGGAGCCGAGGCAACGGCGCTCAGTGGGCTCGCCCTGCAAATCCTTAGCTCGGATGGAAGCTTGGAAGCGTTTCTTGAAAAAGTACGCAGCAACCTGGGCATGGAGGCGGTAACGCTCCTGGGTTCGTGGGGCCAAGGTTCATCAGGTCAGACGCCCGGAGCCTCGGGTACGGCGTCAGCCGGTACCCAACCCGAGTTGCGTGTCCTGGCGAGTGCCGGCCCAAATCCGCCGTTGACCCATGCCGCCGCCGACCACACCGCCGTCGTCGATCCCCATTACACCCTGCTGTTGCGCGGCGGACCGTTATCAGCGCAACGCCAACGGATGTTGGCTGCGTTCGGGGCTTTCGTGGTGGCTGTCCGGGAGAGGCAGCAGCTGGTGAAGAGCCGGCGGGATAACGTGCGGTTGGCCGAGGGCAACAAGATGCGGACGTCCATCCTGCGCGCTGTGTCGCATGACCTTCGGACTCCCTTGGCCGGAATCAAGCTCGCTGTCAGCAGCTTGCGCCAGGAGGATGTGCATTTTCCGCCGGATGTTGAGCGCGAGTTGCTGGAGACCATCGAGGATTATGCGGACCGACTGGACCATTTGGTGGACAACCTCTTGGACATGTCGCGGATCACGGCGGACGCGGTGAATCCGCTCTTGAGCGGGATTGTGTGGGCGGAGGTGCTGCCGCAGGCGCTGAGGGGGATTCCCCGGGAGCGGCTGCGCAACGAGCTCCCGCCCAACCTTCCTCCGGTGCAGGCCGACGCCGGAATGCTTGAGAGGGTGGTGGCCAACATCGTGGAGAATGCCGTGAAGTACGCGCCCGACTCCGACGTCGTCCTCACCGCCCGTGCGGGTGCGGGCATCACGCTGGGGGACCGGCCCGCCAGCGAACTGAGAATCATCGATCACGGCAGCGGAGTAGGCCAGAAGGAAGTGGTGGATATTTTCCAACCTTTCCAGCGCTTTGGTGATTCGCCGTCGCCTGCGATCGGAGGCGGAACCAACGCCGGCGGCGGGATTGGACTGGGCCTGGCCGTGGCGAAGGGTTTCAGCGAGGCCATGGGCGGCAGGCTCGCAGCGGAGCCGACGCCGGGTGGCGGGCTGACCATGGTGGTCACCTTGCCGCTGTGGACCGGGGGCCCGCAATGACGCTGGTGCTGATCGTCGAGGACGAAGCCCGCATCGCCAGGGCCATGCAGATCACCCTTCAAGCCCATGGCTACCAGGCCCTGACGGTGGGAAATGGCGCCGACGCCCTGCAAGCCGCTGCCAAGCAGCCCGTGGAGATCGTGGTGCTGGACCTTGGCCTGCCGGACATGGACGGGGTGGAGATCATCAGACGCATCCGTGGCTGGAGCAGTATGCCCATCATTGTGCTGTCCGCCCGGCATGCCTCGGAGGACAAGGTTGAAGCGCTCGACGCCGGTGCGGACGACTACGTGACCAAGCCTTTCGGTTTGGATGAGCTGCTTGCGCGGCTTAGGGTCGCTTCGCGCCGGGTGGTGACCGAACATGAGGAACCAACGCTGGCCACCACGGACTTCATGGTTGACCTGGCGGGCAAGAAGATTCTGAAGGATGGCTCGGAAGTGCGCCTGACGCCCACGGAATGGAACATCCTGGAGTTGCTGGTCCGTAATAAGGGCAAGCTCGTGAGCCAGCAGCAGATCCTCACCCAGGTATGGGGACAGGCGTATGCGAAGGAAACACAGTACCTGCGCGTATATATAGCCCAGCTCAGGCGAAAGCTGGAGCGGGATCCTGCCGAGCCCCGGCATCTGCACACGGAAGCCGGTATGGGCTACCGATTCGATCCTTAATCTTGGAGCTGCCCGTCCGTACACTGGTGATCATGAACACCGCATCCCTCCTTGCCGTCTGCCGGGTCCACCAGTTGCTGCCCGATCCCGAGGGGAGCGTGGGAGTCACCGGCATGGACAAGCGTCCGGTAGAAGGGCAAGTCAAGGTTCACAAACTTGGGCTTCACGGGGACGTGCAGGCGAATCGGGTGGACCACGGCGGTGAAGACCAAGCCCTGTACGCATATTCGCAGGCGGATGCGGACTACTGGGCGGGCGAGTTGCAGCGGGAATTGCCTGCCGGCGTCTTCGGAGAGAACCTTCGCGTGGCTGGAATCGAAACCACCGGCGCGGTCATCGGGGAACGCTGGAAGATTGGCCTGGATGTGGAGCTGGAAGTCACGTCCCCGCGCGTACCGTGCGCCACCTTCCAACGGGTGATCGGCGAAGCCCAATGGGTGAAGCGCTTCACCCAGGCCGGCCGGGTTGGAACGTACCTCCGGGTGATCAAGACAGGCACGATTTCCGCAGGGGACCACATTCACCGCACCTTCATCCCCCAACACGGCATCACGGTGGGTCAGTGGTTCAGTGAGCCCACTCCTGAACTGGTACAGATCCTGCTGGATGCGGACGCCGATGGGGAGATCCGTTTGCAGGAGGATTACCACCCGGTCTTCGAAAAGGTGCTCCGGAGAAACGGGCTCTAGAACCTTGGCGGGGGAGCCTTCCAAACCGGTGTGAACAAGCTCACTCGGCCTTCGAGGACTCTCAGCTCGCGGTGATGGGCCTCTGTGCCCTACACTTGAAATATCCCCCACTCCGGAAATCCCTTTATCCTGCCCAATTCTTGAGGCAGGACTGGTAAGTGTTGGGGCCCGCAAATGTGTGCGGGCATTTTCATAGGGAGAGCCGGCTAAAGAAAACGCTGTACAGACTGCTGGGATAGCAGCCAAGAGATGCAGCGGGAAGTCCTGCCATGGGATTGCGATAGCGCCGGACTTCTTGCGAAAGCAGGGCACCTTTTCCTGTTTCTCGCGACGAGTAATGCGGCCAGCCCAACCGGGCCGCGCCGACTGCCCTATGGATGAGGAATTTCCCCCTATGACCGAAAATCTCAACGAAAACTTCGACGCCAACACTGCTGAGTCCGCTGATGTAGCAGAGACCTCCGCACCCGCCGAAGCTGAAGCACCGGCTGCTGCCGCTGCCCCCGTCGAGACCGCTGCAGCCGAGACTGCAGCCCCCACCTTCACTGAAGCTCCTGCCCCCAAGGCAGAAGAAGAGGAAGAAGAAGGCGTCCGCTT
Organism: Paenarthrobacter sp. GQ52; assembly: GCF_059759005.1. Classification (NCBI taxonomy): domain Bacteria; kingdom Bacillati; phylum Actinomycetota; class Actinomycetes; order Micrococcales; family Micrococcaceae; genus Paenarthrobacter; species Paenarthrobacter sp. GQ52. The sequence continues at coordinate 12,936 of NZ_JCAXEJ010000010.1, read as the reverse complement.
CGTCGATCTTGGCATCGACGGTCGCGTTCTGGCCGCCCTGCAGGACGTCGGCTACGAGAAGCCGTCTCCCATCCAGGCCGCCACCATCCCGCTGCTCCTCGAAGGCCGCGACGTAGTTGGCCTCGCCCAGACCGGTACCGGCAAGACCGCAGCTTTCGCTGTTCCTGCCCTGTCCCGCCTGGCCGAACTTCATGACCTCAACGGCCCGTCCCGCAAGACCCAGGCCCTGGTCCTGGCTCCGACGCGTGAACTGGCTCTCCAGGTTGCCGAGGCTTTCACCTCCTACGCCAAGCACATTGATGATTTCACCGTGCTCCCGGTTTACGGTGGCTCGGCTTACGGTCCCCAGCTCGCGGGCCTTCGCCGAGGCGCACAGGTTGTTGTCGGTACCCCCGGCCGCGTGATCGACCACATCGCCAAGGGTTCCCTGGACCTTTCCGAACTCCAGTACCTGGTACTGGACGAAGCTGACGAAATGCTGCGCATGGGCTTTGCCGATGACGTAGAGCAGATCTTCCAGCAGACTCCGGAAACCCGCCAGGTTGCGCTGTTCTCTGCCACCATGCCGGGCCAGATCCGCCGCATGTCCAAGCAGTACCTGAACAACCCGGCCGAGATCTCGGTGAAGTCCAAGACCACCACCGGCGCCAACACCAAGCAGCGCTACCTTCAGGTCATGGGCCCGCACAAGCTGGACGCCCTGACCCGCATCCTCGAGGTTGAAGAATTCGACGGCGTTATCGCCTTCGTGCGCACCAAGATGGCTACCGAGGACCTGGCTGACAAGCTCAAGGCCCGCGGTTTCCAGGCTGCCGCCATCAACGGCGACATCCCGCAGCAGCAGCGCGAACGCACTGTGGACGCGCTGAAGGAAGGCCGCATCGACATCCTGGTTGCTACCGACGTCGCGGCCCGTGGCCTTGACGTTGAGCGCATCAGCCACGTGATCAACTACGACATCCCCCACGACACCGAGTCCTACGTGCACCGCATTGGCCGTACGGGCCGTGCAGGCCGTTCCGGCGATGCCATCCTGTTCATGACGCCGCGTGAAAAGTACCTGCTGCGTTCCATCGAAAAGGCCACGCGTCAGCCGGTGGAGCAGATGCACCTGCCTACCGCCGAGACCGTCAACACCCTTCGCCTGGGCAAGTTCGCCGAGCGCATCACCGAGACCCTCGAGTCCGAGGATGTTGCAGCGTTCCGCGACCTCATCTCCTCCTACGAAGAAGAGCACAACGTTCCGGCGTCGGAAATCGCTGCAGCCCTGGCCGTCATGGCCCAGGGTGGACAGCCGCTGCTGGTCAAGGAACTGCCTGCCGCTCCTGAGTACCAGAAGCGCGAGCGCTCCAAGGACGGCTTCGGCTCACGTGGCCCGACCCGTGCACTGACCGAGGGCAACGCCACCTACCGGATCTCCGTGGGACGCCGCCAGCGCGTCATGCCGGGTTCGATCGTTGGCGCCATTGCCAACGAAGGCGGCATCTCCTCTGCACAGATCGGCGGCATCGACATCCGCTCGGACCACTCCCTGGTGGAGCTCCCGGCAGACCTGAGCCCCGAGCAGCTGCGCGCACTGTCCCGCACCCGCATCGGTGGCGAACTGATCAACCTCGAGCTGGATAACGGCCGCAGGCCCAGCGGCGACCGTGGCAGCTACCAAGGTGGCGGCTCCGGTGGACGTGGTGGCTATGGCGACCGCGAAAACCGTGGTGGCGGAAACTTCAAGGGTGCCGGTGGCTTCAAGAAGGACTTCCGCAAGTCCGACGGCGAGCGTACCTCCGCTGACCGTGGCGGCCGCTCCTACAGCGACCGTTCCGAGCGCACCGCAGGCAGCTACGGCGACCGCGATCGCGGCCAGGCCAGCGGTTCACGCTTCGGCGGTCACGGTGACGGCGCCCGCAAGCCCCGCACCGGTGGAGAAGGCGCAAACCGCGACTTCAACCGCAAGGGCAAGTGGTAAACGCTCTCTTGGTGATCATCACTGAGTAGTTCCCGTGAGGGGGTCGGCTTTCGAGCCGGCCCCCTCACGCGTTTAACGCTTCACTCCGGTTCTTGTTCGCTGTGCACGCCCTTGTGCGGCTCGGATTTCGAACAGGACCGGGTTCCATGGGGCCGGGCTCGGCCGTACGATCGAGGCACGGCTGAACGCAAGCAGAAATCAGGAGGGTGCTCCATGGGATTGCTGGACAACGTGAAGAAGAACCTGGGCTTCGGCGGCAAGGACGCTGGTGAAAGCGACGCAGCTCGGGTAGGCCAGGGTGCGGCGAACCCGGTGCCAGTAGACCAGAGTGCGGCGAGCCAGGCAGCAGAGGATGCTGCCGCCGTCGAGGTTTCCGCTGCGGACAAGGCCGCTGCGGAGGCTGCCGCCGCGCAGGCAGCCCGGCAACAGGCGGCTGCGGACGCCGCAGCAGCGCAGGAGGCCGAGCAGGAGGGCTTGGAGCCCGAGGCGCCGGAAGTCCAGCTGCGGGCGCAGGAGGCCGCCTCAGAGGCCGCCGCAGGGACCGGTCAGCCGGGTCCGGTGGCGCCGCGGGTCACGGAGGTCGTGGTGGAGCAGGGGGACACCATGGACGGAATCGCTGCGCAGTACGGCGTGGACCTTGGAGCCCTCATCGCCACCAACGCAGATACGGTGCCCAATCCGGACAGGATCTACCCTGGGCAGGTGCTCCGGCTGCCCTGATTCGATCCGCCAAAAACGCCGACGGCGGTTGCCGGCGTCGCGAAAAATGGATCAGGAAATCCGCGTCTTCGCAAATTGTGTCGGCGCCGGTTTTCCGCGTTTTTTCGCCGATTTGTAGCTTCCGAAAACGTCCGGTAGAGTATTTACTCGTTGCCCCCCTAGCTCAGTGGTAGAGCGCGTTCTTGGTAAGAACGAGGTCACCGGATCGATTCCGGTGGGGGGCTCTGGATGAGGGCCTGTGTCAAGGCGGTTTTGACCGGCTTGACACAGGTTTTTCTCATTCGTGGCGGTGTAGCTCAGTTGGTTAGAGCGCACGACTCATAATCGTGAGGTCGGGAGATCGAGCCTCCCCACCGCTACAGAGCAAGACCCCGCAGCATTCGCCTGCGGGGTCTTTTTTCGTTCCGTGGGACAGAATGGGTTCATGAGCCGAATCGCAATCATTGGCGGCCACGGGAAAGTGGCCCTGCATCTGTCCCGCATTCTTAGTGGCGAAGGTCACGACGTCACGTCCATCATCCGAAATCCCGATCATGTGGCAGATGTCACGGAGACCGGCGCAACTGCTGAGGTGCTGGACGTGGAAAATTCGACGACGGCGGAACTCGCCCAGGCGTTCAAGGGCCACGACGCCGTGGTCTGGTCGGCCGGGGCCGGCGGAGGCAATCCTGCCAGGACCTACGCCGTTGATCGTGACGCAGCCATCCGCTCCATGGACGCGGCGGCCGAAGCCGGCGTCAAGCGGTATGTGATGGTGTCCTACATCGGAGCCTCCACGGATCATGGCGTCCCGGAAGACCACCCGTTCTTCGCCTATGCCGAGGCCAAAGCGGCGGCGGACGACTACTTGCGCAGCACGGACCTCGACTGGACTGTCCTGGGCCCGGGAACTTTGACGGACGAACCTGCCACCGGTCTGATCGAAACGGATCCAGCCAACCCCGGCAATGGCACGGAGACTTCCAGGGCCAATGTTGCCTTGGTGGCAGCGGCCGTCCTGGAACTCCCGGGGACCATCCGCCGGACCATCACGTTCAAGGATGGTACCGACGATGTTGTAGACGCCCTCACGGAGGACTGACTCAGCGCTGCCTGTTCCGCCGGGATATGTTGGTAGGGAACTTTTTCGGCTTGGCCTGGGGAAGTGCCGTACAACCGCTGGGGAAGCAGGAAAATGGATCAGTTGGCGCTCATTGTCGGGTTGCTGCTTGCAACGGTGGTGGCAGTGGGCCTGGGGGATAGGCTCCGGCTTCCCTACCCTGTCCTGATGCTGCTTCTGGCCGTTGCCCTCACCTTCATTCCGGGTTTTCCCGAGTTTGAGATCTCGCCTGAACTGATCCTGCCGATCTTCCTTCCGCCTTTGCTGTTCGCAACGGCGCAGAAGAGTTCCTGGGCTGTTTTCCGGGTGCGTTGGCGGACACTTCTGCTGATGGCTGTGGCCCTGGTGGTCGTGTCCACAGCAGTGGTGGCTGGCGCTGCGTGGCTCATGATTCCGGGCATCGGCATCCCGGCTGCCATCGCCTTGGGTGCCATGGTGGCCCCGCCGGACCCCGTTGCCGTGGAGTCCGTGGCCGGCCGAGTGCACATGCCGCGCCGGCTCATCACGGTCCTTCAGAGCGAAGGACTCTTCAATGACGCCGCGGCAATCGTGATCTTCCAGGCAGCGGTGGCAGCAACAATGTCGGGCAAGGAAGTAGGCCCGGAAGTTATTCCGCAGTTCGTCATTGGCGCAGCGCTGGCTGTTCTGATTGGCATCGCGATGGGATGGCTGACCAAGTTCATCACCAAGCTGGTCACCTCCATGGTTGCCCGCAGCGCCGTGACCTTGGTGGTTCCTTTTGCCGCCTACATCCTCGCGGAAGAGCTCCACGCCTCAGGTGTGGTGGCCGTCGTCGTCACTGCCTTGGAACTGCAGCGTCATACGCGGCCGCAGGACGCCGCTGAACGCATTACGCGCACCGCCTTCTGGGACGTGGTGGAGCTGCTGGCCACAGGGCTGGCCTTTGGGCTGGTGGGGCTGGAGATCCGTCATGTCATCCGGGATGAAGGCACCGCCATATTCGGGATGATCGGTATGGCCGTGGTGATCTGCATCCTGGTGTTCGTGGTGCGTTTCCTCTGGCTTGGCCTCCTCGCCCTCACCGCACGTAAACGCAGAAACCTGTTGCAACCAACGTCGCCCAAGGAAGTGCTGATCCTGACCTGGTGCGGCATGCGCGGCTTGGCCACACTGGCCCTCGCTTTGGCCCTCCCCATGACCTTGCCGGATGGCAGCGACTTCCCGGCCCGTCACGAGATCCTGGTGATTGCCTGCGCGGTGCTCCTGGCCACCTTGGTCCTCCCCGGCCTGACTCTGCCGTGGCTCATGCGCGTCCTGGATGCGACGGAGGACGGATCACATGAGCAGGACGCAGCAAAGGTCCTTGCCAAGCGGGCACAGTCGGCGGCGGTGGCTGCTTTGAAAGACCATGACCTCATGAAGGAACTTCCCGCCGAGAAGGTGACCCTGGTCAAGGAAAAGATGCGCCGCCTCCATGCCGAGCTGTTGGATGGCACGCTGCAGAACGAATCCGTTGCTGAGAAGCGCAAGCGTGGACGGGAACTGTCCATCGCAGTGCAGACCATCGCCCTCGATGCCGCCCGCCAGGAAGTGGTGGCAGCCCGCAACGAGCCAGGCACCGACCCGGAAGTGGCTGACAGGGTCCTCCGGCAACTTGACCTGCGGACGATGTCAATGCCGGACTAGGTCGAGCCGGATCAGCCCGCGGCAACCTGCTTTGACAGTGAAGCCGGGTAGAGATCCAGTGCATTCTCTTCTACGTAGTCCAACGCGTGGCGGATCGCGCCGAGGGACACAATGCCATCTCCCAAAGCTGATGTTGCCAGGCGTGGGGGAGTGAAGGTGAAGTCGGGCACCTGCTTTTCCATGGCTGGGATCAAGGTCTGGGCAGAGGCCGCGACGGCTCCGGCGATAACCACCAGCTCGGGATTGACCAACGTACTGATGGAGCCAATCACACGGGCCATGCGGTGCGCCATACGATCCATGACCTTGCGCGCTGCGTGGTCGCCTTCCTTTGCCGCCCTGAAAACCATCTCTGCCGTCAGGGCTTCGGGATCACCACCGCACAGTGCCCGCAGGTTGGTTTCCGTGCCGGAATCGAGGGCTTCCCGGCCCCATAGGGTGGCGTAGTGGGCAATGCCGTAGGTGTCGCCCACACCGTCCACGTTGTCCAGGTATCCCAGCTCGCCAAAACCACCAACCTGCCCGTGGAGCAAGCGGCCGGATTCGAGGATTCCGGACCCCAAACGGTCGCCGGCGAGCATGACTACCAGGTTGTCGACTCCCTGTGCGCTGCCCTGCCAGCGTTCGGCGAGGGCTGCGAGGTTGGCGTCGTTTTCCAAAAGTACGTGCCAACCGTGGCGCTCGGATACGATCTTGCGGACATCGAATGATTTCCAGAATTCCTGTGCCCTGAGGACTTCGCCCGCGCGGCTGACCGGTGCGGCCACGCCAACAGACACGGCTAGGACAGAGTCGGCAAATACGCCAGCCTTCTCCAAGGCCTCTGCCGCTATGCTGTCCAGCACGTCTGCGCGTTCATTGGCCGGAACGTTGTAGGCACGGAAAGGCATCGTGACCTGGGACAAGGGCCTACCGGCCATGTCGGCCACAATTGCTGTGATCTTGTTGGCACCTATGTCAATGCCGATCACGCTGGCCGCACTGTCATCAAATGCGAAGCGCCGCGCAGGCCTGCCCTTGACGTAGTCACCGGCGCCTCGCTGGTTCTCCAATTCCTGAAGCCAGCCGAGCCGGACCAGTTCGTCGCAGATCGAAATGACGGTGGCCCGTGAGAGTCCCGTGGCGGCCATCAGCTCGGTGCCGGTGACGATGCCGGCGCCGCGCATGGCTTTGAGCATGGCGCTGGCGTTGACCCTGCGTACCAGTTGCGTTGACGGTGCGGTCCCGGCCTGCATTCGGAGCTCCCACTTCTCAGCCGCCCTATCGGAGTGATAGAGCGGTCTCTCTAAATTTAGTACATAAATTTAGATGACGACGCATTTCGGCAAACTCTTGACCCTGTGGCGGGCATCACTCACCATAGTTAGCGATAGGGCATAAATTTAGCTCCTATCTAAACTTCGGGTGGCGATGCGCATGGTCCGCCGCACGATGGAGATGCGGCCACTGAGGTCCGCAAGACGAAAGGGCTACGGTGTCTGTGAAATCGACACGCAGGAAACGCTTTGCAGCAATGGGCCTGGGCTTGGCACTGCTCGCCGGCCTACTCTCCGGCTGCGCCGGAGACCCAGGGGATTCGGACAAGGAGACAATCCGCTTCACGTTCAGCAAACGGGAAGCCATCGGCTTCATGACCAAACTTGTTGCCGACTACAACGCGTCCCAGGACGAAACCGAGGTGGTACTCGATACTTCCGGCGTCGACGTCGTGTCTGCGAGTTTCGTTCGCGGCAATCCGCCGGACATCGCCCTTGCCAACTACAACATGGAGACGTCCCGGTTCGTCCAGCGCGGAGCGTTGAGCGACTTGTCAGGGACGGAGGCGGCATCCCGCATCCGCGAGGACCTCCGGCCGCTCATGGAACAGTACGGTTCGTATCCCGGACGGACCAGTGCCCTGCCGTATTCGGTCATGGCGTCGTCCGTGATCTACAACAAGGAAATCTTCGCTGCCAACAACATTGCCGTGCCCACCACCTGGAGCGAATTGATCGCAGCCTGTGAAGCTTTGAAAGCCGCTGGAGTAACGCCGTTCTATGCCACTTGGAAGGATGACTGGACGATCGCCCAGGGGTGGTTTGACTACTCGGTAGGCGGGCAGGTGGACACCCTTGACTTCTTCAAGAAGCTTGAAGCTGAAGGCGTGGACGTCGGGCCGGAGTCTTCGGTGTCATTCCAGAAGGATTTTGAGCAGCCCGTCCAGAAGATGTTGACGCTGGCAAAGAGCTACGTAAACAAGGACGCTGCGAGTCGGGCGTACGGCGACGGCAACCTGGCGTTCTCGCAGGGCAAGGCTGCTATGTATTTGCAAGGCCCGTGGGCCTTCAGCGAGATCGCCAAGACCGCCCCCGACCTGAAGCTCGGAACCTTTCCGCTGCCGATGACTGAGGACCCCAAGGACTTGCGCGTCCGCGTCAATGTGGACCTCGCGGCCTGGATTCCGGAGGCATCCAAGCACAAGGACGCTGCCCGAGGCTTCCTCGAGTATTTGTACCGGCCCGAGGTGATTGATGCCTACAACAAATCGCAGCTGGGTTTCACGCCCACCAAGGAGACCGCAAACGTCCCGGACCCTCGGATCGAGGGAATGGTGGAGTACTACGACAACGGCAAGGTCTATCAAGGTCCCTCGGTGCTCGTTCCCCGCACCATCCCCATCATGAACTACACGCAGGCAATCGTGTTCGGCGCACCCCCTGCATCCACCCTCCGCACCCTCGACGCAGATTGGGCGCGCCTGGCGTTCCGCCAGTAGTGCAGACCATAGGGAGTCAGCTACATGTCCACCATCACCACCCCAACCACGTCCAAGCAAGGTCTTCAAAAGGACGGTCACCCGGCCCCACGCAGCAGGCGGCGCGTTGAACCGATCTTCTACCTTTTCCTGGTCCCCAGCCTCATCCTGTTCACGCTGGCCATCACGATTCCCGGCATCATGGGCATCTTCTTCAGTTTCACGAACTCCATTGGAATCGGTGACTGGGAGTTCATCGGCCTCACCAACTACATCGCGATCTTCAGCGACCCGGCGATCCTGCAGAGTTACCTCTTCACTTTCGGGTTCTCCATCGTCACCGTGATCGCGGTCAACGTGGTCGCTTTCCTCCTTGCCGTCGGGCTCACGTCGCGCATCCGGATGAAGTCGGCGCTCCGGACCATCTTTGTCATCCCCATGGTGGTTTCCGGCATCATCATCGCCTATGTCTTCAACTTCCTGTTTTCGAACTCCCTGCCGTCGCTTGGAGCTGCGACAGGAATTCCTTGGCTGGAAAGCAGTCTGCTCGCCAACCCGGACCTGGCATGGATTGCGATCGTGATGGTTACGGCCTGGCAGGCCGTTCCCGGCGCACTGCTCATCTATATTGCAGGCCTTGTGGCCGTCCCTGGAGATGTCTATGAGGCCGCCGATATCGACGGCGCGAGCAAATTCCAGCAGCTTCTGAAGATCACGCTTCCGCTGGTGGCCGGTTACGTGGTTATCAACATCATTCTCGGGTTCAAGGGCTTCCTCAACGCCTACGACATCATCGTCGGGCTGACGAACGGAGGCCCGGGAACCTCCACCAGGAGCATCGCGATGACTGTCATTTCCGGCTTCAACGGCGGCGATTACGCCTATCAGATGGCCAACGCAACGATCTTCTTCGTGGTCGCCATCCTCATCTCTCTCGTACAGCTCTCGCTGACTCGCGGACGGAATGCACTGTAATGACCAACCAACTGATGACCAAAAAATCCAGCTCCAAAGTTGAACGCGTCAACTGGCCGGCAACCACCGTCCTGGTTCTTTGTGCAGTGACTGTGCTTCTTCCCCTGTATGTCACGGTCTCCATGGCTTTCAAGACCCAGGGACAGGCGGTGGATGGCAATGCCTTCTCCTTCCCCGCACCCTTTAGCCTCGAGGGCTTCGTCCAGGCCTGGACCCTGACGAACTTCCCGGTGGGAGCCGCGATGTCGCTGCTGGTGACAGCGGGGACCGTCTTTGCCACGATCATCCTGGCCGCCTTCGCCTCCTACGCGATCGTGCGCAACTGGGAACGGCGGCTTTTCAGGTATTCGTTCTTCTATCTTCTGGGCGCAATGTTCATTCCCTTCCCCGTGGTTGCGCTGCCGCAGATTCAGCTCACGGGCCGGCTCGGCCTGGACAACCCGTTCGGCGTGATCCTGCTGGCCACCATGTTCCAACTGAGCTTCAGCGTCCTGCTCTTCACCGCGTTCCTCCGGTCGATCCCGATGGAACTGGAAGAGAGCGCCAGGATAGATGGCGCAACCACGTGGCAGACCTTCTGGAAACTGATTTTCCCGTTGCTGGCGCCAATGAGTGCCACCGTGGGGATCTTCGCGTTCCTTTATGCATGGAACGACTTCATGATGCCGTCGCTGATTATTTCCGATCCGGCAATGCAGACGCTGCCCGTGCGGCAGAACCTTTTCCAAACGCAGTTCAGCAACAACTATCACGTGTCCTTCGCGTCCTACCTGATGGCGATGGCACCGGCCATTGTTGCCTACCTTTTTACGCAACGCTGGGTCATGGCCGGCGTGACACAAGGTGCCGTAAAGGGCTAGCCGTTGTTGACCTTCCCGGACCGGGCATTCCATACTGGTCCGGAAGATAAATTTAGATTCTAAATCAAAGGAGTTTCGTGAGCACTTCCGCCACTCAGGCACACCGTACCGACGTCCACCGCATGTCTGATCCGAACTGGTGGCGCCAAGCGGCCGTCTACCAGATCTACCCGCGCAGCTTCTACGATGCCAACGGTGACGGCCTCGGAGACATCAAGGGCATCACGGCCAAAGTTCCGTACCTGAAGGAGCTGGGGATCGACGCCGTCTGGCTGAGTCCGTTCTACCCGTCGGCGCTCGCGGACGGCGGCTATGACGTGGACGACTACCGCAACGTGGACCCGAAGTTGGGGACCCTTGAGGACTTCGACGAAATGGCAGCAGCCCTGCACGCCGCAGGCATCAAGATCGTGGTGGACATCGTTCCCAACCACTCCTCCGACCGCCACGAGTGGTTCAAGGAAGCGCTGGCATCACCCAAGGGTTCTGCGGCTCGCGACCGCTACATCTTCCGCGACGGCCGGGGCGAAAACGGCGAGTTGCCGCCGTCGGACTGGGACTCCGTCTTCGGCGGACCTATCTGGGACCGCATCACCGAACCCGACGGCACGCCGGGACAGTGGTACCTGCACATTTTTGCCAAGGAGCAGCCGGACTTCAACTGGGAGAACCCGGAGATCCGGGAGGACTTCCTCAAGACACTGCGCTTCTGGTCCGACCGTGGCGTGGACGGCTTCCGCATCGACGTGGCCCACGGCATGGCCAAGGATCTTTCCGAGCCGCTGCCCATGAAGGCCGATTTGGAAGCCAAAGCCCACGGCACCGATGGTTTCACTGATGGTTCGCACCCTTTCTGGGACCGCGACGAAGTCCACGAGGTCTACGCCGAGTGGCGGAAGCTCTTCAACGAGTACAACCCGCCCCGCACCGCCGTTGCCGAGGCTTGGGTGCACGAGTCACGCCGTGCCCGCTACGCCAGCCCGGAAGGACTGGGCCAGGCGTTCAACTTCGACCTCCTGCAGTCCGATTTCGACGCCGGGTCGTTCAAGAAGATCATCACGGACAACCTGGTAGCGGCCAAGGAATCGGGAGCATCCTCCACGTGGGTCTTCTCCAACCACGACGTCGTCCGCCACGCCACCCGTTACGGCCTGCCCAAGGGCGGTTCCGTAGCGCAGGGAACCAACGCTGCGCAGGACATCACCGGCGGCAAGCCCAAGGGCCAGGACGGCAAGGGGTGGCTGCTGGCCGGCGCGCCGGCGGAAGAGCTCGACGTCGAACTTGGCTTGCGTCGTGCACGCGCCGCGACGCTCTTGCTGCTTGCGCTCCCTGGTTCTGCCTACCTCTACCAGGGTGAAGAGCTTGGGCTGCGTGAAGTCTCGGAAATTCCTGACACTGAACGCCAGGACCCGTCCTTCTTCCGGAACCCCGGCGTCGAGATTGGCCGTGACGGTTGCCGTGTGCCGCTGCCGTGGACCGCAGAAGGTGCTTCCTTCGGTTTCGGTGCGGGCAAAGCACACCTCCCGCAGCCGGAGTGGTTCAAGGACTACGCAGTCGCCAGGCAGGAGGGCGTGGAAGGTTCCACCCTTGAGCTCTACCGCAAGGCACTGGGCTTGCGCAGCGAACTCCAAACCGACGAGGAACTCGAGTGGGTGGAAACGGGCAACCAGGATGTGCTGCACTTCAGCCGCCCCGGAGGCTGGCACACGGTGACCAACTTCGGCAGCGAGCCTGTGGAGCTTCCGGAAGGAGACATCGTGGTGACAAGCGGTCCGTTGGAGGACGGTCAACTGCCGTCCGACACCACTGCCTGGGTTGTCCGCAAAGCCTAAGGGCCGCGGTGATACTGAAAGCATGACTGTTGCGAACGGGCGGGGACGCCTCATTTACGGCTGCATGGGACTCGGCGGCCCTTGGGACGGCACGTCCTACGGGGCTTCGGAGATCGATCAGGCAGCCGCGGTGATTGAAGCTGCGCAAGGGATTGGCATTGAGCTTTTCGACCATGCGGATATCTATCGCAGCGGAAAGTCCGAGGCCGTCTTTGGTGAAGTCCTCGCCCGTTCGCAGGGTCTGCGCGACAAGGTCCAGCTTCAGACCAAATGCGGGATCAGGCTGGGGGAGCGCGGACTGGAGACGCATTACGACCTCAGCCGTGACGCCATCCTTGAACGGGTCCATGAAAGCCTGAAGCGGCTCCAAACGGACTACGTGGACGTACTGCTCCTGCACCGGCCCGATCCGTTGATGGACCCGCGCGAGGTGGCGGACGCCGTCGGACAGCTCATGGCGGAAGGCAAGGTGCGGCAGTTGGGTGTGTCCAACATGTCCGGCGCTCAGATCGCCTTCCTGCAGGACAGGTTGGAGGCGCCCATCGTGGCGAACCAGCTGGAAATGAGCCTCCTTCGCCGGGGCTGGCTGGAGAGTACCGTGCTGGTCAACCATGCGGACAGTCTGGAATACAGCTTTCCGCACGGGACTCTTGAGCACTGCATGGCCAAGGGAATTGAACTGCAGGCATACGGGTCGTTGGCCCAGGGGCGCTATACAGGTGCGCCGTCCGCGGAGCATTCACCGGCCGAGTCGGCTACCGCGGATATGCTCGAAAAATTGGCGGGGGAGAAAAGCACCACGCCGGAGTCAGTACTGCTGGGTTGGCTCATGAAGCACCCGGCCAGGATCTCGCCGGTAGTGGGAACCACCAACCCTGCCCGGATCGCTGCCTGCGCCGATGCCGCTTCCGTGGCTGCCGGCATGACCCGTGCCGAGTGGTACGGACTGTGGGTGGCAGCGCGGGGAAACAACATCCCCTAACCCGATTTTAACCCAACTGAGTCGCAGTTGTGCGCGTTATGACGACTCAAAACGCGCTTAACTGCGACTCAGACTCTTCTATGTCTGTCAAGCCGCGGTTGTCAGTTCGGATGAGGCACTAAGC